>JAODNF010000088.1 GCA_025464915.1 Frankiales bacterium
TAGACGGTCCGGAACGGCTTCCACGTCGGGTGGCTGAACTCGCAGACGACCAGGCGGCCACCCGGCTTGGTGACCCGCCGCATCTCCTTCAGCGCCTCGAGGGTCGAGGCGACGTTGCGCAGGCCGAAGGAGATCGTCACGGCGTCGAAGGACGCATCGGCGAACGGCAGCCGGAGGGCGTCACCGGCGACGAGCGGGACGCCCTTGCCGAGCCCCTCCTTCAGCATGCCGAGGGAGAAGTCGCAGCCGATGACCGTCGCGCCGCTCTTCGCGAGCGCCGCGCTGGACGTCGCCGTGCCGGCCGCCAGGTCGAGCGCCGTCTGACCCGGTCGCAGGTCGAGCGCGCGCGCCACGGCCGTACGCCATCCACGGTCCTGACCGAGGGACAGCACGGCGTTCGTGAGGTCGTAGCGGGCCGCGACCTCGTCGAACATGGCGGCGACCTCGGCAGGGTCCTTGTCGAGGCTGGCGCGGGTCATGCCCCCATCATCCCGCGTTCCAGGATCGTCACTGGTCGTGAGGGTGTGACGAGAGCAAGATCACGCGCATGACGGACTACAGCGACCTGCGGGCGATCTACGTCAACTGCACCCTGAAGCGCTCCCCCGAGGCCTCCCACACCCAGCTGCTGGTCGACCGGTCCGTGGCGGTGATGGAGAAGCAGGGGGTGACGGTGGAGCAGGTACGGGCGGTCGACATCGACACCGCCTTCGGCGTCTACCCGGACATGACCGAGCACGGCTGGTCCTCCGACGACTGGCCCTCGGTGCAGTCGAAGGTGATGGCCGCGGACATCCTGGTCCTGGCGACCCCGATCTGGCTCGGTGACAAGAGCTCGATCTGCACCCGTGTCATCGAGCGGCTCTACGGCTCCAGCGGGATCCTCAACGACCGCGGGCAGTACGCCTACTACGGCCGGGTCGCCGGCTGCCTGGTCACCGGCAACGAGGACGGCATCAAGCACGTCGCGATGAACGTCCTGTACTCCCTGCAGCACCTGGGCTACAGCATCCCGCCCCAGGCCGACGCCGGCTGGATCGGCGAGGCGGGACCAGGTGCCTCCTACGGTGACCCAGTCAACGGGGCCGGCACCGGGTTCGACAACGACTTCACCAACCGCAACACCACGTTCATGACCTGGAACCTGCTGCACCTCGCACGCATGCTGAAGGACGCGGGCGGCATCCCCGCGCACGGCAACCAGCGCTCGGAGTGGGACGCCGGCAGCCGCTTCGACTACCCGAACCCCGAGTACCGCTAACCGCTGAAGTCGATCCCGCCGTAGGCCATCCCGAGGGCGAACGCGACGGCCGCAGCGCCGATCGCGATGACGTCGAGGAAGCGCTCGGACCGGGTCCGGCTGACGAGCTGGCCCCACAGCCCCGCGCCGACGCCGAGCAGGCCGGCGAGCGCGCCTGCCCGGTTGGCGTCGACGGCGACGAGCAGCAGCCCGACGGCGCCGAGGGCGAAGGCGGCGACGGCCAGCACGGCGTCCATGGCGTGGGTCTGCTCGAGGTGGAGAGCGGCGGGTGCGTGCACGGTGGCCTCCTGAGGTCTCGTACCGCCAGGGTCCGCCTCGTCGGGCGTGGGGGCAAGACCCACGCCTACGATGCTCGGGTGGGTTCCCCGGCATCGCTCGACCTGCTCGAGGTCACCAGCGTGCCCTTCGAAGCGCCCGGCGGGCTGCTGGACCTGCTCCCTGTCGAGGGGCCACTGGCGTGGACGAACGGGGACGACGGGCTCGTCGGCTGGGGCGCCGCGACCCGCGTGGAGATCACCGGTGACGACCACTTCGGCCAGGCACAGGCCTGGTGGGCCTCGGTCGTCGCCCGGGCCTCCGTCGAGGACTCGGTCGGCGTCCCCGGCTCGGGGCTGGTGGCGTTCGGCTCGTTCGCGTTCGACCCGGCGACGACGTCGTCCGTCCTGGTCGTCCCCGAGGTCATCGTCGGCCGCCGCGACGGGGTGTCCTGGCTGACCTGGGTCGGGGAGCGGCCAGCCGTGGGCGTGCAGCCCGCAGCCGGCCCCCCGCAGGGCGTGAGCTTCGCAGACCGCAGCCGCAGCGGTCCGGAGTGGATGGGCGTCGTCGCCGACGCACTGGAGCGCATCGAGACCGGTGCGGTCGACAAGGTGGTGCTCGCCCGGGACGTCGAGGCGGTCGCCGCCGCACCGGTGGACGCGCGCTGGCTGCTGCAGCGGCTCGCGGAGCGGTACGAGGAGTGCTGGACGTTCTCCGTCGACGGGCTCGTCGGCGCGACCCCCGAGATGCTCGTGCGGCTGCGCGACGGCATCGCCACCTCACGCGTGCTCGCCGGCACCTTCTGGCCGAGCGGCGACCCGGCGAAGGACCTCCGTCAGGTCGACGTCCTCGCGCGGTCGATCAAGGACATCGAGGAGCACGGGTACGGGCTGCGCTCCGTCGCCGAGGCGCTCGAGCGGCACTGCTCCGCCGTCGAGGTGCCGACGGCGCCCTTCGTGCTCGAGCTCCCCAACGTCATCCACCTTGCGTCGGACGTCCGCGGCATCGTCTCCGACGGCTCGACCTCACTCGGGCTCGTCGCCTCGCTGCACCCCTCGGCCGCGGTGTGCGGGACGCCGACCGACGTGGCGCGCGACATCATCCGCGAGATCGAGGGGCTCGACCGAGGGCGCTACGCGGGCCCGGTCGGCTGGCTCGACGCCTCCGGCGACGGCGAGTGGGGCATCGCCCTGCGCTGCGGGGAGGTCGACGGCACCCGGGTCCGGCTGTTCGCCGGCTGCGGCATCGTCGTCGGGTCCGACCCTGCGCGCGAGCTCGCGGAGACGAACGCCAAGCTCGTCCCGATGCGGGACGCCCTCAGCCCCTGAGGGCGGCGGCGGCCGCCTCGCGGATGCGGACGTCGAGGGTGACGGCCGCCGTGCGGTCGGTGCGGACCTCGACGACGCTGATGCCCGCTGACGGCCTGATGGCCTTGCGCAGCTCGTCCAGGGTCGTCGCTCGGGTGTAGGTCGTCCGGGTCGCGGCGCACAGGGCCTCGAGGTCGACGCCGTGCGGCGTCCCGAAGACCCGCTCGAACGCACTCTCGTGCTCGGGCGCGCCCTGCTCCAGCAGGCCGAAGATCGCGCCACCGTCGTTGTTGGTGACGACGATCGTGAGGTCCGGCCGCGGCTCGTCCGGACCGATCACGAGACTGTTGCTGTCGTGCAGGAACGTGAGATCACCGACCAGGGCGACGGTGTGCTCGCCCCAGGCGAGGGCAGCGCCGACGGCCGTGCTGATCATCCCGTCTATCCCGGCGGCGCCGCGGTTGGCGAGGACCCTGGTGCGGGCCGGTGCCAGCAGCAGGTCCCGGACCGGCTTGCTCGAGCCGACCACCAGCGGCGACGGACTGCTCGCGACCGCTACCGCGACGGACGGCTCGGACAGTTCCTGCAGCAGCGGCGTGATCGCGGTCCGCACCCGTCGCCCGGCCTCGACCCACTCGGCGACCCATCCCGTCGAGGACCGGGACACGGCGGGTACGCCGGGAAGGACCCGGTCCGCCGTGTGGCGCGGGTCCGCCCAGGTGCCGTGGGAGGCGACCACGTCCGACGGGGCGCTCGCGACGAGCCGGCCGATCGCCCGGCTCAGGGTCGGACGACCGACGACGAGCACCCGTTCCGGGACCTGCCAGCCTGCGAGGAGCTCGCCGCAGTCCACGACGTTCGGTCCGGTCGCCCCGGAGGAGGTCTCGGCGATGACCGGCCAGCCTCTCGAGGCGGCGAGCTCGAGGACTGAGAGATCGGCGCCGTCGCCGAGCACGACCAGCGTGCGGTCAGGGAGGTCGTCCTCGACGCGGACCGTCCCTGTCGCCCTGCGGATCGTCGCCGCTCGCCCGGCGGGAACGGCTGCGCCGTCCGGGACGAGCGGCTCGCGGAACGCGAGGTTGAGGTGCACCGGACCTGGCGGCGTGCCGAGACCGCCTGCTGCGCAAGCGATCGCGCGGACAGCGACGCTGCGCCAGTAGTCCTCCTGGCCGAGCTCCGGGGCGCCGACCTCGACGAACCAGCGCGCGCTGTCGCCGTACAGCTTGACCTGGTCGATCGTCTGGTTGGCGCCGCTGCCCCGCAGCTCCGGCGGGCGGTCGGCGGTGAGGACCAGCAGCGGCACGTGGGCGTACGACGCCTCGACGACGGCCGGGTGGAGGTTGACTGCGGCCGTGCCACTGGTCGTGACGACCGGCACCGGACGGCCTGACGCCTTCGCCAGGCCGAGGGCGAGGAAGCCAGCCGACCGCTCGTCGATGCGCACGTGCAGCCGGATGTCGGCGTCGTGCAGGGCGAAGGCCAGCGGCGCCGACCGCGAGCCCGGAGCGAGGACCGCCTCGGTCACCCCCTGGCGGAGGAGCTCGTCGACGAGGGTGCGCGCGAGGGCGGTCGACGGGTTCACGGCAGCAACTCAAGCACCCGCGCGAGCCGGTCGCGCCACCACTGCTCGCGCTCGCGCGGCGCGGCATACCTGGCGAGCAACGACGGGTCGGGCACGACGTCGCGGACCGGGATCGACCCGCCTCGCCCGTCGAGGGAGTCCACGACGACGTCGGCTGCCATCAGGGACGTCGTGGCGAGCCCGCACGCGAACGGCAGCTCCGGCAGCGCCGCTGCGAGGGCCACCCCGGCCCGGATGCCGATGCTGGTGTCGAGTGCGCTGCTCACGACGACCGGCAGGCCGCACTGCTCGGCGACCCGCAGGGCGGCACGCACCCCTCCGAGCGGCGCGACCTTCAGCACCACCACGTCGGCCGCCTGCTTGCGGGCCACGAGCAAGGGGTCGGTCGCCTTCCGGATCGACTCGTCGGCGGCGATCCTGGTGCTCACCCGCCGTCGCACGGCGGCCAGGTCGTCGACGGAGGCGCAGGGCTGCTCGACGTACTCGAGCTCACCCAGCGCGGTGATCGCGGTGACCGCCTCGTCGACGGTCCAGGCGGCGTTGGCGTCGACCCGGACGTTAGGGACGAGCTCGCGCACCGCCGCGACGCGATCCACGTCATCGCGAAGGGACTGCCCGGCCTGCGCGACCTTGACCTTGGCCGTCGTGCAGCCGGGGAAGCGCGCCAGCACCTCGGCCACCTGCGATGCCGGCACAGCGGGGACGGTCGCGTTGACGGGGACGTGCAGCCGGACGGGTGCCGGCCAGTCGTGGTCGAGCCCGGCGGCCAGCCAGAGGGCGGCCTCGGCGTCGGCGTACTCCACGAACGGGGCGAACTCGCCCCACCCCCGGTCAGTCCGGATCAGCATCGCCTCACGGGTCGTGACGCCGCGGAACGGCACGCGCATCGGCAGCGCGACGACGTGCGCTTCTAGGGTGAGCACGTGACCAGCGTTTCAGAGACCTTCGACCCGACTGCCTGGAAGGCGGTCGCCGGCTTCGAGGACCTGCAGGACATCACCTACCACCGGCACGTGGACCACGGCATCGTCCGGGTCGCCTTCGACCGGCCCGAGGTCCGCAACGCGTTCCGGCCGGGCAGCGTGGACGAGCTCTACCGGGCCCTCGACCACGCGCGGATGACGCCGGACGTCGGATGCGTGCTGATCACCGGCAACGGGCCGGCGCCGAAGGACGGAGTGTGGTCCTTCTGCTCGGGCGGCGACCAGCGGATCCGTGGTCGGGCCGGGTACCAGTACGCCTCCGGCGAGACCGCCGACACCGTCGACGCAGCACGGTCCGGACGGCTGCACATCCTGGAGGTGCAGCGCCTGATCCGCACCATGCCCAAGGTCGTCATCGCCGTCGTGAACGGCTGGGCCGCCGGCGGCGGGCACTCGCTGCACGTGGTCTGCGACCTGACGCTCGCGTCGAAGGAGCACGCCAGGTTCAAGCAGACCGACGCCGACGTCGGCTCGTTCGACGGCGGCTACGGCAGCGCCTACCTGGCCAAGCAGGTCGGGCAGAAGTTCGCGCGCCAGATCTTCTTCCTCGGCGAGGTGCACGACGCGGAGGCGATGCACCGGATGGGGGCGGTCAACCTCGTCGTACCGCATGCCGAGCTCGAGGCGAAGGCCATCGAGTGGGGCGTCACGATCATCGGCAAGTCCCCGCAGGCGCAGCGGATGCTGAAGTTCGCCTTCAACCTCACCGACGACGGGCTGATGGGTCAGCAGGTCTTCGCGGGCGAGGCGACCCGGCTCGCCTACATGACCGACGAGGCGGTCGAGGGACGCGACGCCTTCCTCGAGAAGCGCGACCCCGACTGGTCGCCGTACCCGTACTACTTCTAGGTGCGCGCTCTTCAGGTGGTCGACCCGGTCCCCGGACCGGTCCTGTTCGACGCCCTGCGCGCGGCCCTCCACGGCGGCCCGCCGGTCAGCGTCTCGCGCGAGGGCGCCGTGCCGGACGACGTCTGCCTCGTCGTACCGACCTCCGGGTCGACGGGCGAGCCGAAGCACGTCGAGCTCACGCCGTCGTGCCTGCTCGCGTCCGGTGCCGCGACCACGTCGGTCATCGGTGAGGGGCGCTGGTGGCTGCAGCTGCCGGTGACGCACATAGCGGGCCTCCAGGTCGTGATCCGCTCGGGCTTCGCGCCGTCGCCCGACGCCGACGGGTGTGACTTCACGTCGCTCGTCCCGACCCAGCTGGTGCGGATGCTCGACGACCCGCGGCTCCCGCGGCTGAAGGCCGTCCTCCTCGGCGGGGCGGCAGCCGCACCGTCGCTGCTCGCGGCGGCACGCGACCGGGGCATCAACGTGGTCACCACCTACGGCATGTCCGAGACCAGCGGGGGATGCGTGTACGACGGGACGCCGCTGCCCGGGGTCTCGGTCGACGTGACCGACCGCATCGTCCTGGCCGGTCCGGTGGTGGCCCGTGGCTACTCCGGCGCGGCTCCGTTCGACGGCCGGTTCGTCACCTCGGACGTGGGGCGGCTGGTCGACGGGCGGCTCGAGGTCCTCGGCCGCGCCGACGACCTCATCAACACCGGCGGCGAGAAGGTGGCACCGCTCGCCGTCGAGCAGGCCCTGTCGTCGCACCCCTCGGTCGTTGAGGTGGCCGTCGTGGGGCAGCCGGATCCCGAGTGGGGGTCGAGGGTAGTGGCCTTCGTCGTCCTCGCCTCGCCGCTGTCGCTCGAGGAGGCGCGCGACCACGTCGGCGCGCTGGTGTCCCGCATCGCGGCGCCGAGGGAGCTGCGGGTCGTCGACGCGCTTCCGCTGCTGCCGGGCGGGAAGGTCGACCGCCTACGCTTGGGCTCCTCATGACCTCCCTTGCGCACTGGGTCGAGGGCGCCCGGCCCCGGACCCTGCCTGCCGCGATCTCGCCCGTGCTCGTCGGCACCGGCGCAGCCGCCGCGGCGTCGTCCTTCGTGTGGGACCGCGCCCTGCTCGCCCTGCTCGTCTCGCTCGCGCTGCAGGTGGGGGTGAACTACGCGAACGACTACAGCGACGGCATCCGAGGCACCGACGAGGTGCGGGTCGGGCCGCTGCGACTGGTCGGCTCGGGGGTCGCGTCAGCGCGGTCGGTGAAGCTGGCTGCCTTCACCTCCTTCGGCGTCGCCGCCGTCGCGGGCCTCGTGCTCGCACTGCTCACGACGCCCTGGCTGCTCCTCGTGGGCGTCGCGGCGATCGCCGCGGCGTGGGGCTACACCGGAGGCAAGAACCCCTACGGCTACAAGGGCTTCGGGGAGGTCTTCGTCTTCGTGTTCTTCGGCCTGGTGGCCGTCATCGGCACGACGTACGTCCAGGTCGAGCGCATCACCTGGCTGGCCGTCGCGGGTGGCATCGCCTCGGGGGCCCTGGCCTGCGCGATCCTCGTGACCAACAACGTGCGCGACATCCCGACGGACCGCGAGCACGACAAGCTCACCCTCGCCGTGCGCCTTGGCGACGCGCGCAGCCGGGTGCTCTACCAGGCCCTCGTCGTGGTGCCGTTCGTCTTCGCCGTGGTTGCCGCGTTCTCCCGACCGCTCGCCCTGATCGCGCTGCTGGCGACGCCGCTGGCCTGGAGCCCGCTGCAGCTGGTCCGCGGCGGCGCCAAGGGCCGTGAGCTGGTCGCGGTCCTGCAGGCCACCGGCAAGCTGCAGCTCGCGTTCGGCATCCTGCTGGGTGCCGGTCTCGCCCTGCCGTGACCCACGAGCACGACCGGTCCGTGCGCCGAACCTGCGGGCAGGCTGGCGCTAAAGCCCTTGTAGCCAAGGGGATCGGACTGCCACCCTTCGACGTTCCGTTCACGCAGAGAGGTACGTCGTCATGACCGCCACCCAGGTCGCTCCCAAGCTCCTCAGCTGGGCCAGCGACATCGAGCCCGCCACGATCGCGCAGGCCGAGCGCACCGCTCGCCTCGACATCGTCTCGGGTCACGTTGCCCTGATGCCCGACGCCCACGTCGGCATCGGCAGCACGGTGGGCTCGGTCGTCCCGACGAAGAACGCCGTCATCCCGAGCTGCGTCGGCGTCGACATCGGCTGCGGCATGATCGCGACCGAGACGGACCTGACCGAGAGCGACCTGCCCGGCAGCATCGACGCGCTCATGCCCCTGACCGCCAAGGGCATCCCGAGCGGCGTCGGCAAGGGCCACGACTACGGCGCGGGCAAGGTCGACGCCTCCTTCGAGGAGCTCGGCTCGCCGCACACGAAGCTCGACGGCAAGCTCGCCCAGACCGCTGCCCTGCAGTACGGGACGCTGGGCTCGGGCAATCACTTCGTGGAGCTGACCGTCGACGAGCGCGGGGTCGTCTGGACCGTGCTGCACTCGGGCTCGCGCGGCGTCGGCAACAAGCTGGCCAGCAAGCACATCGAGGGCGCGAAGGGGTTGATGAAGGAGCGGCTCGGTGTCGAGAAGCTCGAGGACCCGTCGCTGGCGTACCTGCTCGACGGCGAGCCGGCCTTCGACGCCTACATCCAGGACATGCTCTGGGCCCAGCGCTACGCGATGGGCAACCGGTAGGTCATGAACAAGGCATTCCTCAAGGCTGTGTTCAAGGTCGTCGGCAAGGGCAAGGTCGTCCGCACCATCAACTGCCACCACAACTTCACGCAGCGCGAGACGCACGGCGGCGTGGAGATGTGGATCACCCGCAAGGGCGCGATCAAGGCAGCGAAGGGCGACCTCGGCGTCATCCCGGGCTCGATGGGCACCCGCAGCTACGTGGTGGAGGGCCTGGGCTCGGCGGCGTCGTACGAGTCCTGCTCGCACGGCGCTGGTCGCCGGATGAGCCGGGGCGAGGCACGTCGCTCGCTCACGGCCTCGAGCCTGAAGAAGGCGATGGCCGGCCGCACCTGGAACGAGGCGCAGGCCGATGCCCTCGTCGACGAGCACCCGCTCGCGTACAAGGACATCGACCAGGTCATGGCCGACCAGGCCGACCTGGTGAGGGTGCAGCACACGCTGCGCCAGGTCTTCAACTACAAGGGCGTCTGACAGAACTCAGCGCCCCGCGACGCAGTCACTAGCCTGACGGGTGTGGAGGAGCTGGTCGGGAAGCTGGGCGAGGTGGTCACCCGGATCGAGGGCGGGGAGGAGCCGGGAGAGGTCAGCCTGCTCGTCTACGGGATGTACGAGAGGTACTTCGCCCTCGGGCGCGAAGAGATCCCCCTCGGCTCTAAGGTCCTGGTTATCCACGACCGCGGGAACCGCACGGTCGACGTCGAGCCGTGGAGCGGTCTCTAGGAGAGCTCCGATGTTCGGTTGGCGGGTCCCGGCGCCCAACGAGGCGATGCTCATCAGTGGCGGTAAGCAGAAGAGCGTCGAGGGCGCCCTGCCGTTCAAGATCGTGTCGGGTCATGGCGCGTTCGTGCTCCCGGTGTTCCGCAAGGCCAGCTTCCTGAGCCTGGCGATGCGCGAGGCCGTCGTGACCGACGACTGCGTGACGCAGCAGGGCATCACGCTGCTGGTGAAGGCGGTCATCGCGTTCAAGGTCGGCAGCGACCCGGCGAGCATCGCGGCGGCGGCGCAGCGGTTCCTCGACGACCAGGACCACATGGACGCCCTGACCGGGCAGATCTTCGCCGGCCACCTCCGCAGCATCGTCGGCTCGATGACCGTCGAGTCGATCATCCGCGAGCGCCAGACGCTCGCCGAGAACGACCTCGACGCGAGCAAGGTCGAGATGGGCCACCTGGGACTGACGGTGGACTCGTTGCAGATCCAGAGCATCGACGACAAGGGCAGCGGCTACATCGCCGCGCTGGCCGCGCCGCACCAGGCGACGGTCAACCAGGCCGCCAAGATCGCCCAGGCCGCGGCCGACCAGGCCAGCGCGATGGCGCAGCAGGAGTCCGACCGCAACCAGGCGGAGTTCGCGCGGCAGACGGCCATCAAGCGCGCCGAGTACCAGGCCGAGATCGACACGGCTCAGGCCCGCCAGGCGCAGGCTGGTCCGCTCGCCGAGGCGCAGGCCCAGCAGGCCGTCCTGCAGGAGCAGTCCCTGGTGGCGAAGAAGAACGCCGATCTGCGCGAGGCGGAGCTGATCGCGGAGGTCGTGAAGCCGGCCATGGCGGAGGCCGAGCGCATCAAGACCATTGCCAAGGCCCAGGCCGAGGCGACGAAGCTGTCCGCGGGCGCGGCAGCCGCCGAGGGCCGCATCGCGCTCGACCAGCAGCTCATCGCGCAGCTGCCCGAGCTGCTGCGCGCCGCGGCAGAGGGCCTGCAGGGCGCCAACCTCACGGTGCTCAACGGCGCGGAGGGCCTCAACGGGACCGTGGCTTCCCTTGCGTCCCAGGGTCTCGCGATCCTCAAGAGCCTCAACGCCGCGATGCCGAGCAACGTGGACGGCGAGGTCGTGTACGACGAGACGGCCGACGCCGGAGAAGCACCCGCCGACGAGGCCTAGCGGAGCCGGTCAGCCCTTGGCCTCCGACCAGCGCTGGACCACGGCGATGTCGGCGACGAACCGCACGCCTGAGCCGGACGCCCAGTGGCCCGCGGTGGAAGTGAGGGCGGAGTGCAGCAGCCCGACGGCGGCACCGGCCTCCGCGACCGGCACGTGCAGGAGCAGCTCGTCGTGCAGGCACAGCACGATGCGGCCGCCGGCCAGCCCGTTGCGGACGGCCGCCGCCCACGCCTTGAACAGCTCGGCCGCGGCGCCCTGCACCACGGCGTTGCGGGTGTAGCGGCCGACGCCCCCACCACCGGTGAGGATCAGCCGGCCGCCGTGCGTCCGGAGGTCCTCCCCGACCCGGCCGCTCTCCTCGGCAGCCCGCAGGAACGCGAGGGCGACGGGGTAGGCCTGGTCCATCTGCTTGAGCGCCTGGCCGGCGGCGCCGGAGGTCTGGCCGTACATCGCCGCCAGGACCGCGATCTTGGCGGTCGGGCGGTCAACGCCCAGCATCGTCGCGACCGGGGTGTAGAGGTCGTCCTGCGCCGCGGCTGCCGCGAACGCGCGGTCACCGGAGACCGCGGCCAGCACCCGCGGCTCTACCTGGCCGAGGTCGGCGCGCACCAGGACGTACCCCTCGTCTGCCGCGATCGCTGGTCGGAGCTCCGCCGGCAACGAGTGCAGCCCGGCCGAGGCCGTCATCCGGCCCGCGCCCCCGTCGGCCGACAGCCACTCGCCTCGGAGCCGGCCGCCGGAGACGTGCGCCGCGATCCAGTCGTACCCGTAGGTGGTCGCGACCCGCTCGGCCTTGCGCCAGGCGAGGAGCGCGTCGACGACGGGGTGCGCGGCGCGGTACGCCTCGAGCCGGTGCGAGCGGGTGTCCGGGACGTCGATCCCGAAGCGGGTGAGGGCGTCGCGCACCGAGAGCGGGTTGCGCAGGTCAACGTCGTCACCGCGGAACAGCTCGAGCACCGGGGCGTCCCGGGCATCGCGGTCGTCGGCCCGGATCAGCTGCGCGACCAGCGCGGTGCCGCCGACGGTGTCGAACGGCAGGCCGTCGGCCTCGAGCTCGGCGCAGAGCAGTGAGGCGGCCGACTCGATCCAGGCCGTCGTCAGCCGCAGGTGCGGGCCGGTCGGGGCGGCACGCGGGTCGGGCAGGGCGAGCAGCCGCGCCTCCTGGCGCTGCTGCACGACGAGGGCGAGCGCCGCGAGGTCCTGGACCGGCGCGAACCGCCAGGCGTCCGTGTGCAGCGACCCGTCGTCCCGGACGGCCCGGCTGAACGGCTCGACGGCCGACAGCGCCGAGTCGAACAGCGAGAAGTCGTCGGACCGGGCGGGGGCGGGCAGGTCGTGAACGGCGTTCCAGACCGCGGCCGGGTCGCCGCGGCGCCCTCCGAACAGGACGGCGTGCACGGCCCCGAGGTCCCAGACCTGTCGCGGGCGGTGCGGGAGCAGCGGGGTGCCGGCAGCGCTCCACAGGACGAGGCGGTCGGCGACGCCCGCGAGGTCGTCGCGCGACCCGACCCACGAGCGACCAGGGGTCGCCAGCCCGACGGCCCCGCCGCGGACGACGACCGCGAGCACGTCAGTCGCTGTCGAGCCGGGCCTGGCGGGCGGCCAGCTCGGAGGCCTTGGCGGCCCGCTGCTCGGCCAGAGCCTGCCCGAAGCGGTCGCGCTGGGCGCGCAGCAGCACCAGCGCCAGGACGGAGGAGCCGATCAGCGACAGCAGCAGCAGCGGCATGCCGTTGATGGAGGTGCCCGCGAGGCCGAAACCGCTCCAGATCAGGGCGGCCACGACGACGAACAGCCCGAGACGCCCGAGGGTGTAGACGAGGAAGGCACGCCGCAGGGACATGCACCCAGTATCTACGGAACGCGGGCCCTGCCCTCGAAAGGAGTGTTGAGCACCACCGTGGTCCGGGTGCGGGTCACGCCCGGCACGTGACGCAGGACCCGCAGCGTGCGGTCGAGGTCGTCGAGGTCGCGGACCCGGACCTTGACGAGGAACGCCTCGTCGCCGGCCACGAACCAGCAGTCCTCGATCTCGGGGACCTCGCGGAGGCGGGCGACGATGTCGTCGGCGTCGACGCCCTCGCGCTGCTGGAGCCCGACGAGCGCGCTGACCCCCAGTCCGACAGCACCCGGGGCGACCACCGCGGCCGTGCCGCGCAGCACGCCGTCCCGCTCGAGCTTGCGGACCCGCTCCTGGACCGCCGGCGCCGACAGTCCCACCTGCCGGGCCAGGTCGGCCCAGGAGGCGCGCCCGTCGACCAGCAGCGCCTGCACGAGCCGTCGGTCGGTGTCGTCCACTTCACAGGTTCCTTCTGTTTCAAAGGCGGGTTTTGCTGAGTATGCTTTGGAATCGCAAGGTCCACGACGATCCTGCCACAGCAATCCAAGGAGCACCACCATGTTCACCAGTCTCGAGGCCGCCGTCGCCGGCGACCGCGTCCAGCAGCTCCGGGCGCAGGCCCGTCGCGACGGCCAGGCCCGGCTGGCCCGCAGCGCCCGCCGGCTCGCTCGCCGCTCTTCCTGACCTGAACCGCGGGGCGCGCGGTCACGAAAACCAGACACGCCGTCACCTTCGGCGCACTCGGTCGTTGACCGGGCAGTACCAGAGCGTCACAGTGCCGCTCAGGGGGAGGGAATCTGTGATGGCCGAGGACATGCCAAGCCGCGCGCCGCAACGCGATCGGCTGCTCACGCCCGGCGAGGTCGCGACGCTGTTCCGCGTCGACCCGAAGACCGTGACCCGATGGGCCTCAGCCGGCCGCATCGGCTCGATCCGCACGCCCGGCGGGCACCGCCGGTTCCGCGAGTCCGAGGTGCGCGCGCTGCTCCGCGGCGAGGCCGCCGAGGTCGCCGTGCCCGCGCAGCAGAACCTGTCCAACACGGTCGACCTCAACGCGCGCCGACTGGCCCGCTAAGCAGCTCCTCGAAGCCGCTCGCCCCTCAGCCCGGGGCGGGCGGCTTCGTCGTGTCAGGGCGGTGTGGGGAGCACGCTGCGCGGCTACCCTGCGGCGCATGCTCTACGCCGACGGCACGCTGCTCGCCGTCATCACGCTGTTCTGGGTCTACACGGTCCTCGAGGTCATCACGACCGACGAGTCGCGCATGCGCAACCTGCCGAAGCTCACCTGGCTGCTTGTCGTCATCGTCCTGTTCGACATCGGTGCGCTCGCCTGGTGGGTCGCCGGCCGGCCGCAGGGCGCGGCGCGCTCGCTGCCGTACAAGGGCAACACCGCGATCCCACCCGAGTACGACCGTCCGGGGCGCGCCGCGGCGCACTCCCCCGACGACGACGCGGCGTTCCTCGCGCAGCTCCGCTCGCGCGCGGAGGAGCAGCGCAAGAAGGCGGCCGAGCAGGCGCGGTTGCTGCGCCAGCAGGAGGACGAGCCGCCCCCGTCCTCCTGACCCATCGATGGGACCAGGGACGGCGTTCCAGCGCCGTCGAGCTCACACCGTCGCCGGGCGGGCTAGGCGTAGGAGTGCAGTCCGACGACGAAGATGTTGACGACGTAGTAGTCGATGACCAGCGCGACGGCAGCCGCCACGGCGACCCAGGCGGCCTTGCGGCCCTTCCACCCGGCGGTCGCCCGGGCGTGCAGGTAGCCGGCGTAGAGCACCCAGGTGATGAACGACCAGGTCTCCTTGGGGTCCCACCCCCAGTAGCGCCCCCAGGCCGACTCGGCCCAGATCGCACCGGCGATGACCGCGAAGGTCCAGACCGGAAACGCGAAGGCGATGACGGCGTACGACATCCGGTCCAGGGCAGCCGCCGAGGGCAGCTGGGCTCCGAGGGTCACCGGGAAGCGGGCGGCGCGACCGATCCGGTCGTACCGCTGCCGCAGCAGGTAGAGCAGGGCGACCACGCCGGACAGCAGGAACGAGCCGGACGCGAGGATCGCGGCGGCGACGTGGATCTTGATCCAGTAGCTGTTGAGCGCCGGCACGAGCGGCCCGGCGGCGGTGTAGAGCAGCGACGAGGCCAGGCCCAGGTAGAGCACCACGGGCAGCATCACGAAGGCGCCGAGGCCGCGCTCGATGCGGCCGCGGACGACCATCCCGAGGAAGGCCGTCACGGCGACGAAGGCGACTGCCGAGGAGAACTCGTACATGTTGCCCCAGGGCACGCGGTGCGCCGCGAAGCCCCGCATCACGATGGAGCTCAGGTGCACCAGCCAGCCGCCGCAGGTGAGCACGAAGGCGGCGCGCCCGGCCCTGGAAGGTGCGACCGTCGTGACGGTCTCCGCCGGGACCTCGACCGAGCCGCCCGAGCCGACCAGCACCTGCGAGGCGGCGCGCACCGAGGTCACCCGGCGACGGGCGCCGACGGTGGCCTGCTCGGCGGCGTAGCCCAGCATGGCGAGGGCGTAGACGACGACGGCGCTGAACAGCAGCCCGTCGCCCAGCTGACCCAAGCCCTTGTCAGGCACGTGCGCTCCTCATGTCCTGGACCAGTGCGGCGAACTCGGTCGCGAACCGATCAGGGTCGGTCCGGGCGAGCCCGCCGACCTCCACGGTAGTCGTGCCGTCCTGACCCGTGCCTGCCCGGACCCAGACGCGGCGCCGGCGGACGAACAGCGACAGCAGCAGCCCACCGACGATGCCGATGGCGGCCACCAGCATCACCAGCCGGGACGGGTCCTGCGTGACCTGCAGATTGGCCCACTGCGCCGTGTCGACGTACGTCAGCGACGCGCCGCCCGGGAGCACCCACGTCTCCCCCGGCTGCAGTGCCTTGGCCGCGCCGTTGTCGACGGCCTTCATCGCGGTGGTGTCGAGCGCGTAGATCGACTGCGGCGTCCCGCCGTCGATGCCGAGGTCGCCCGTCCAGGCGACGAGTGTCAGGGCCGGCCGCCGAAGGCCCGGGTACGACGAGCCGACCCGGTTCGTGGCGTCGGTGACGGTCGTGGGCGTGAACACCCCGCGGAAGCCGAACTGCTGGCCCTTGGTCGCGGCCTCCTTGATCACGCAGGTCGAGAGGAACTGCGGGTCCTGGGGAAGGCAGGCCACGGGCCGGTCGTCGATGACCTTGCCGTCGACGTCGCGGAAGACGACGTGCGGGGCGTAGCCGTGGCCGAGCAGGTAGGTCTTGGCGGTGCCCACGACGAGCGGGTGGTTGACCCGGAGGTCGTACGGCGCCGGCGTGCCGTTCTCCTTGCTCCAGGTGACCTCCGCGTCGAACGTCAGGGCCTTGCCGTCGGGTGCGTAGGTGGCGTTGAACCGGTCGAGGTGCACGGTGAACGGCACGAGCGACGACGGGGAGAAGCGCTTCGCGGGCTGCGTGTTGTCGAACTGCGACAGCGTGTTGGAGAAGCCGCGGCCCTCGATCACGAGGACTGTGCCCTTGAAGCCGTAGAAGCTGTTGAGCGCGATGCCGACGAGCAGCACCACCATCGACACGTGGAACACCAGGTTGCCGGTCTCGCGCAGGTACCCGCGCTCGGCGGAGAGCTCGTTGCCCCGCCGCTCGACCCGCCAGCCCCTGAGGGCCGAACGGGCGTCGTCGATGACCGCGTCCGCGGGGCCCTGCACGGTCCAGGTGTCGCTGACCGGCAGGCGCTTGAGGGTCTTGGGGACCTTCGGCGGCCGGGCCCGCAGCGCCCGCAGGTGCAGCCGCGTGCGGGGGAACAGGCAGCCGACCAGCGAGACGAACAGCAGCAGGTAGATCGCGCTGAACCACGCGGACGCGAAGACGTCGAAGAGCTGCAGGCGGTCCATGAAACGTCCGAGCGCCCCGTGCGAGCGGATGTAGTCGGCAACCCGGATCGGATTGATCTTGCGCTGCGGCAGGAAGCCGCCCGGCACCGCGGCGAGGGCCAGCAGGAACAGCAGCAGCAGTGCCGTGCGCATGCTCGTGAGCTGGCGCCAGCCGAGGCGCAGCGGGCCGAGGAGGTCACCCCGGCGCGGCTGCTCCACGGGCTTGGGCTGGGTCGTGAGGCGGGTGGCCTCGTCGAGCTGTTCGGTCATACCGACGTGGAGAAGCCGGAGACGAGGACCTTGAGGTGCAGCATCAGCCGGTCCCAGAGGCCGCTGACCAGGAGCAGCCCGACGGTGACGAGCAGCCCGCCGCCGATGCGGAGCACCCACTGGTAGTGCCGCTTGATGACGCCGAAGGCACCCATGGCGCGGCGGAAGAACAGCGCGGTCAGCAGGAACGGCAGCCCGAGTCCGATGCAGTAGACGAACGACAGCAGCGCGGCCTTCGACGGCTCGCCCAGGTCGTACCCCAGGGTGTTGACCGCCGCGAGCGTCGGGCCGGTGCACGGCGTCCAGCCGACCCCGAAGAGCACGCCGAGCAGGGGCGCGCCGGCCAGGCCGGCACGGGGCAGCCGGTGGAAGCGGACCTCCCGCTGCAGCCCGGGGATGACTCCCATGAACGCGAGCCCGAGGACGACCGTGACCGCGCCCAGGACGCGCTCGATGACCTTCGCGTGCAGCTGCAGCTCGGCGGCCGCCGAGCCGAACAGCGCGCCCTCGCTGACGAACACGGCGCTGAAGCCCAGGACGAACAGCAGCGCCCCGAGGGCCACCCGACCTCGGTGGCTGTCGCCCTCCTCCTCGGCCGCCAGGTCGACGCCCGTCAGCCCCGCGACATACGACAGGTAGCCGGGCACCAGTGGGAGGACGCACGGCGACAGGAAGCTCACGAGGCCCGCGGCCAGGGCGAGCGGCAGCGACGCCAGCAGGTTGCCGCTCTCCACCGTCGAGGTGATGCTCACCCTGCTTCCTTGGCGATGGTCTGCACCGGTGCGAGCAGCTGGCTCGTCAGCACCCCACCGGGGAAGCGCGCCGCGACCCGGCCCTGCCGGTCCAGGACCATCGTGTACGGCGGCTGCTGGGGCGCCTGGCCGCGGAGCTTGAGCAGCAGCGTGCCGTCCTCGTCGAACAGCGACGGGTAGAGCACCTTGTGGGCCTGCTCGAACGACTGGGCGCTGGTCTTCTCGTCCTTGATGTCGATGCCGACGAACTCGACTCCGCTGGCCTTCGTCTCGGCGTAGACCTCGTTGAGGTTGCGCGCCTCCGCGATGCACGGCCCGCACCACGACGCCCAGAAGTTGATGACGACGACCCTGCCGGTCATGGAGCCGACGTCGAGCGACGAGCCGTCCAGGGTCGTGCCCGAGAGGTCGGGCGCAGGGTCGCGCTCGCTGACGGCGAACACCTGCCCGGCGGCGAGCCCGTTGCCGCCCCGAGGGGTGGGGTTGCCCGCCGAGACGTTGCCCGTGCAGGCGGCCGCCAGCGCAGCGGTCAGCAGCAGCGGGAGGACTCGTCGCACCCCTCCAGTGTCGGGCATGGCGCCCGCGGCGTCCTGCTGCGCTGCCCCCGCGGCGTCCTACCGGTCGGTGGCGATGACGCTCATGTAGACCTCGTCCTCGAACTGCCCCCGGACCCAGGCCGACTCGCGCATCCGGCCGTCCTCGCGGAAGCCCGCCTTCTCGTAGGACCGGATCGCGGCGGCGTTCGACGCGAGCACCTCGAGCTGGATGCGGTGCAGGCCCCGGTCGACGAACCCGTAGTGCAGCATCACCTTCGTCGCGTCGGTCCCGATCCCGCGCCCCCGGTGCTCCTCGCCGAGGCCGATGCCCAGGTGCGCGCGCCGGTTGTGCAGGTCTATGCCCCAGAAGCAGCAGGTGCCGACGACCTCTTCGTCAACGACGATCGAGAACGGCACGAAGGCGTCCGACCCGCGGTACGACGACTCCTCGTCGCCGTCGTAGGCCTTGAGGACCTCTTCCAGGGCCTTCGGGGCGTACGGCGCGTAGTTGATCTCGGGCCAGGTCTCGTACGCCATGTCGAAGCCGTGCAGGACTTCGATGTCGTCGCGCTCGATGGCGCGCAGCGTCACGAGCTCCCCGGACAGCATCAGGCGCCGTGCCCGGGCCGGCGAGACGCCTCGCCGGCCGGCTCGGAGTAGGTGACCTGGACGAGCGACTCTCCCTCGTAGACCAGCGACGTCAGCGAGGCGAGACCGCACTGGCGACGGTCCGGCCGGTGCCAGAGGCGGCGCCCCTCGACGTACCGCCGGACCGTCCAGATCGGCAGCTGGTGGCTAACGCAGACCGCCTCGTGCCCGAGGTTGCGGTCGCGGACGTCCTCGACGCTGTGCAGCATCCGGCGCGCCACGGCGAGGTAGTCCTCGCCCCAGGAGGGCGCGAAGGGGTTCCAGAGGTACGGCCAGTTGCGCGGGTTCTTCAGGGCCCCGTCGCCGACCCCGAACCTCGTGCCCTCGAAGTGGTTCTCGCTCTCGATGAGCCGCTCGTCGGTGGTGATCGGCAGGCCGAAGACGTCGGCGATCGGCTCGGCGGTCTGCTGCGCGCGCAGCAGCGGTGAGGCGACGACCTCCGTGACGTCGCGACCCTTCACGGCGAGCGAGGCGTCCACCGCCATCTGCTCGCCGTCCTCGGACAGCCGGAAGCCGGGCAGCCGGCCGTAGAGCAGGCCTTCGGGGTTGAAGACCTCCCCGTGCCGGAGCAGGTGCACGGTGGTCCTCACAGAGCTGCTCCCGCCGCGACAGCCGCCTTGGGCAGGGCTGCCATCACCCGGTCCAGAGCGGCGTCGTCGTGGGCCGCGCTGACGAACCAGGCCTCGTACGCCGACGGCGGCAGGTAGACGCCGTCGCTGAGCATCGAGTGGAAGAACGCCTTGTAGCGATCGGCCTGCTGGGCCGTGGCCTCCGCGTAGTTGGTCACCGGCCCCTCCGTGAAGAAGATGCTGAACAACGAGCCGGCGGTCTGCAACCGGTGCGCCACCCCCGCGGTGGCGAGCGCCTCGGACGCCATCCGGCCGACGACCTCCGCGGCGCGGTTCACGGTGGCGTAGACCTCGTCCGTGCAGTGCAGCAGCGTCGTGAGGCCGGCGGCGACCGACAACGGGTTCCCCGACAGCGTCCCGGCCTGGTAGACGGGACCGGCCGGGGCGAGCTTGGCCATGACGTCGGCGCGGCCGCCGAACGCCGCGGCCGGCATGCCCCCGCCCATCACCTTGCCGAAGGTGAACAGGTCCGGCACGACGCCCTCGAGGCCGAACCAGCCGGCCCGGGAGACGCGGAACCCGGTCATGACCTCGTCGCTGATGAGCAGCGCCCCGTGCTGCGAGCACGCCTCCCGCAGGCCCTGCGTGAAGCCCGGCAGCGGAGGCACGACCCCCATGTTGGCCGCAGCGGCTTCCGTGATGACGCAAGCGATCTCGTCGCCGTGAGCGGCGAAAGCCGCCTGCACGGCGGCGAGGTCGTTGTAGGGCAGCACGATGGTGTCGGCAGTCGTCGCGCCGGTGACGCCCTGGGTGTCCGGCAGGCCGAACGTGACGAGCCCGGAGCCCGCTGCCGCGAGCAGCGCGTCGACGTGCCCGTGGTAGCAGCCGGCGAACTTCACCACCTTGGTGCGGCCGGTGAAGCCACGGGCCAGCCGGACCGCGGACATCGTCGCCTCGGTCCCGCTGTTGACCAGCCGCACCTGCTCCACGGGAGCGATCCGCCGGCAGATCTCCTCGGCCAGGTCGACCTCACCGGGCGAGGGAGTGCCGTACGACGTGCCCCGGGCGGCCGCCGCCTGCAGTGCCTCCACGACCGCGGGGTGCGCGTGCCCGAGGACCATGGGTCCCCAGGAGCAGACCAGGTCGACGTACTCGCGACCGTCCGCGTCCGTCAGGTAGGCGCCCTTGCCGCTGACCATGAAGCGCGGCGTGCCTCCGACGGCGCGGAAGGCGCGCACCGGCGAGTTGACCCCGCCGGGAATCACCTTCTGGGCACGCTCGAAGAGCGCTGCGGACGCTGGGGCGTCGGACGGAGAGGACATGCGCCCCATCCAACCAGGGGGAGCTAGCTGATCGTCACCGAGATCTTCGGGCTGGTGCCCGCGCCGTTGTTCTGCGTCTTGGTGGCCACCGCGTAGAACGTCGACGTGCCGGTCCTGGCGAAGGCGTGGTCGAGGTGCCACGCGCCGCTGCCGCTGGTGGCGGCGGAGCCGATCTTCTGGCCGCTGCCGGTGTAGACGGTGACGGTCTGCAGCTCGGCCGGGCCGACGCCACCCGCGAAGCGGTAGCGCAGGTGGCTGAGCTTGCTGGCCTTGATGCTCACGACCTCCTGCACGTCGACGAAGTCGGTGCTGCTGTCCTTGGCGCCCTCGCTGCGCACGAACGCGCGGGTGTTGCCGCCGGGGTAGACCGTGAACGTGAAGACGCCGTTGCTCGAGGCCGTCGTCGAGCGGACCCTCTTGTACCCGGTGTTGGGCCGCGTGTAGGCCCAGAGGTCGACGGTGCAGCCCGGGGTCGCCTTGCCGTAGGCGGTCGCCGACCTGCCCTTGGTGACCGAGTGCGGCGTGATCGCGAACGAGAAGGGGACAGGCGACGTCGACGGCGACGCGCTGTCTGTCGGCCCGCCACTGACCGTCGTCGTCGGCGTCGGCGAGGTGGTCCCTTGACCGCTGCCACCGATCTGGCCGCCGCCACCGAGCGGCAGGCCGGGAAGGAGCGTCGGAAAACCACTACCACCGGGGCTCGCACTGGGCGACGTCGTGCCCGTGGCGGTCACCGTCGGCGAGGCCGAGACGGTGGGCGTCGCCGAGCCGGTGGGCGTCGCCGACAGGGTGGGCGTCGCCGAGTCGGTAGGCGTCGCGGAATCCGTCGCGCTCGGGTCGGCCGAGGGGGACACCGCCCCGCAGGGCGTGGCCGCGGAGGCGGTGCCCGTGGTGGCGATCAGGGCGCCCGCCAGGATCGCGGCGACCCCCAGTCCCGCAGAGCTGACGATGACGGCAGAGCGACGAACCATGTGCGTGAGCTCCCTCGGGGGCGGCGTGCTGGGGTGTCAGGCGTGAACCCTAAGGGACATTCGACGCGAGCGGCACTTCTCCTGCCGGCGGACGGGTGGTCGAGCCCTGCCGACCTAGCGGATGCCGACCTGGATCACCGGGCTGGAGCCCGCGGCGTTGCTCTGGGTCTTCGTGGCGACCGCGAAGAACTGGAACGTGCCGGTGCCGCCGAAGGTGTGCTTCAGGGTCCAGCCACCGTTGCTCGTTGACAGCGGGGCACGGCCGACCAGGACGAGGCCACCCTTGCCGTCGGTGCGGTAGACCGACACCGTCTGGCCGTCGGCCGGCCCGACTCCGCCGGCGAAGCGGTAGGTCCGGGTACCGATGCGGTTGGCCTGGAAGCTGACGACCTCCCGCACGTTGACGAAGTCGCTCGGGCTGTCCGCCAGGCCGGGAGCCCGGACGAACGCCCGGGTGTTGCCCCCGGGGTACACCGACGCCGAGAACGTCCCGTCGCTGCCCACGACAAGCGTGCGCACCTTCTGGTAGCTGCGGTCGGGCTGCGTGAAGGCATACAGGTCCACGCTGCACCCCGCCGGTCCCTGGCCCGAGGCGGTCGCGGGCTCGCCCTTGGTGACGACGTGCGGCGAGAAGGCCAGGCTGAGCGTCGCGGACGGCGACGGGGAAGCGCTCGCAGAGGAGGAGGGGCTGGCGCTGCCCGAGGCGGTGCTGGTCGGGCTGGCGCTGCCGGATGCAGTGGTCGACGCGGTCGCCGATGCGCTGGCCGAGCCCGAGGGAGAGGCACTGGTGCTCACCGTCGGGTCGGTGCTGGCGCTGGCGCTCGTCGTGGCGCTCGGCGTCGAGCTGTCGACGGCTCGGGCGGCGAGCGGGAGCAGACTCTGCAGACCGGTGCCGGTGCTGCTGCTCGCGGAGGCCGAGCTCGAGGCGCTCGCCGAGGTGCTGGCACTGGCCGACGTGCTCGAGCTGGCCGACGTGCTCGCACTGGCCGACGTGCTCGCACTGGCCGTGGTGCTGGGGCTGGCCGTGGTGCTGGGGCTGGCCGAGGTGCTGGAGGTCGCACTGGCCGAGGCGCTGCCCGTCGGGCTCGCGGAGGTCGTGGCGCTGGCCGACGGTGCAGGGCACGTCGTCGCGGCGTACGACTCGCCGGTTCCCGCGAGCACGGCACCGAGCACCATCGTGCACGTGCCTGCGCCGCCCAGCGCGACTGTGATCGCCGTACGTGCCCTCATGTTCGTCTCCTGAGTCGTCCTAGACCCTGGCGCTGCACCAGACCTGAGACGCCCCGTGTCCCGCTCCGCGCTGTCTAAACGCTCAGCCAGCCAGCGGCTTCTGTCGCCCAGTAAGTCATCACCATGGAGGCACCTGCGCGCCGGATGCCCACGAGCTGCTCGGTGATGATCCGCTGGCGGTCGATCCAGCCGTGCGCGGCGGCGGCCTCGACCATCGCGTACTCACCGGACACCTGGTAGGCCGCGACGGGCACGTCGACGGCTGCGCTGACAGCGGACACGACGTCGAGGTAGGCGAGCGCCGGCTTCACCATCACGGCGTCCGCACCCTCCGCGACGTCCTGAAGCGCCTCGCGGACGCCCTCGCGCGCGTCACGCGCCCCGTCCTGCTGGTAGGCAGCCCGGTCGCCGAACTGCGGCGCGCACTCGGCGGCGTCGCGGAACGGCCCGTAGAAGGCGGAGGCGT
>JAODNF010000281.1 GCA_025464915.1 Frankiales bacterium
CGACGCCGACGGCGCGCCGCGGGTCAGCGGCCTGCCGCTGCTGCTCGCCGACCGGCCGCGCGCGGTGCTGGGCGACGTCGCCTCGTGGGTGCACGGCCACCCGTCGCGCGAGCTGCTCGTCCTCGGCGTCACCGGCACCAACGGCAAGACGACGACGGCCTTCCTGCTCGAAGCGGGCCTGCGCGCGGGAGGCCACCGCACCGGACTGCTGGGCACGGTCCTCACCCGCATCGGCGACCAGGCCGTCCCCAGCGTCCGCACCACCCCCGAGTCCACCGACCTGCACGCGTTGTTCGCCGCGATGCTGGAGCGGGGCGTCACGGCGGTCGCCATGGAGGTCAGCTCCCACGCGCTGTCCTTCGGAAGGGTCGACGGCGTGCGGTTCGACGTCGCGGCCTTCACGAACCTCTCCCAGGACCACCTCGACTTCCACGCCGACATGGAGGACTACTTCCGCGCGAAGGCGTCCCTGTTCACGCCCGAGCGCAGCGAGCGGGGCGTCGTGAACGGCGAGGACCCCTGGGGCGCCCGGCTGCTCGAGCACCCGAGGATCCCGACCGTCGCGGTCTGGCCGGTCACCGAGGTGGACCTGCGCATCGACGGCAGCAGCTTCCGCGTCGGCGGCGTGGCGGCTGAGGTGCAGCTGCCGGGTGCCTTCAACGTCGCCAACGCCGCCGGTGCGATCGTGACCCTCGTCGAGGCGGGGATCCCCGTCGCCGAGGCCGTCGCCGGCGTCGGTGGCTGCGCCGGGGTGCCGGGCCGGATGGAGCGGGTCGACGCCGGCCAGCCCTTCACCGCCCTCGTCGACTACGCCCACACGCCGGACGCCGTCGTGACCCTCCTCGACTCGGTCCGCGCGGTGACGCCCGGCCGGGTCATCGTCGTCCTCGGCTGCGGAGGCGACCGCGACCGCGGCAAGCGGCCGCTGATGGGGCGCGCAGCCGTCGAGGGCTCCGACGTCGCGATCCTCACCAGCGACAACCCCCGCAGCGAGGACCCCGAAGCCATCCTGGCCGAGATGGACCAGCCCTCCGCCGTTCTCGAGGTCGACCGGCGCAAGGCCATCGCGAGAGCCGTGCAGCTCGCGCAGCCGGGCGACACCGTCGTGGTCGCGGGAAAGGGCCACGAGAGCGGTCAGGACGTCGCGGGTGTCGTCGCTCCCTTCGACGACCGCGAGGTGCTGAGGGACGCGATCCTCGGCAGCCGGCCCTCGTGATCGTCGTCGAGCCCGCGGACGTCCGCGAGGGCCTGCGCGACCTGGCCGTGGCCAGCGAGGGCAAGACCAGGAGGACCTTCGCGGTGCTGGGCAACCTGCCCGGCACCCGCGAGGAGCTGATGGACGTCGGGCGGTTCCTGGTCCGCCTCGACATCAGCGTCCTGGTGGTCGTCGGGGACGCCGGAGCGGTGCATGCCGGGGCCGTGCTTGAGGGCTCCTGGGGCGAGGAGTCGCGACACGTCGCAACTGAGAGCGAGGCGGTCGCACTGTTGAGGGCCGAGCTTCGGGACCATGACGTCGTGCTCGTGTCCGGCCTGCCCTCCGTCGCCCGTGCCCTCGGCGCTGCCCCGTGATCTCCGTCCTCACCGCGGCCATCACGGCGCTCGTGCTGAGCCTGATCGGCACGCCTGCCGTCGTGCGGTTCTTCCGCCGCCAGGGCTACGGCCAGGAGATCCGTGAGGACGGCCCTGCCAGCCACGCGATGAAGCGCGGGACGCCGACGATGGGCGGCACCGTCATCCTGGTCGCGACGTTCGCCGGCTACGTCGTGGCCCACCTGATCGCGCTGCGCAACCCCGGCCGCGGGCCGACGGCCAGCGGGCTGCTCGTGCTGGGCCTGATGGGCTCTCTCGGCCTGGTCGGCTTCCTCGACGACTTCATCAAGATCCGCAAGCAGCGATCGCTGGGTCTCACGGCGCTGGCCAAGTTCGGCGGCCAGTTCGTCACCGGCGTCGGCTTCGCCCTGCTCGCGATGCAGTTCAAGAACCACACGACCAAGCTGACGCCCGCCTCGACGCACCTGTCGTTCGTGCGCGACTACAAGGGCTGGACCCTCGGCGCCCTGGGGTTCGTCGTCTTCGCGTACCTCGTGATCACGGCCACCTCCAACGCGGTCAACCTCACCGACGGCCTCGACGGCCTGGCCTCCGGCTCGATGGTGATGGTGCTCGCGTCCTACGTGATCATCGCGTTCTGGCAGTTCGGCAACGCCTGCACGGCGAAGGTGCCGGCAGCCGGCTGCTACGAGGTCCGCGACCCGCTCGACCTGGCCCTCGTCGCCGCTTCGGCGATGGGTGCCTGCTTCGGGTTCCTGTGGTGGAACGCCTCGCCCGCCAAGATCTTCATGGGCGACACCGGATCGCTGGCGCTCGGCGGCCTGCTCGCCGGCCTCGCCATAACCACCCGCACCGAGCTGCTCCTCGTGGTGCTCGGAGGGCTGTTCGTCATCGAGACGCTCTCGGTCGTCATCCAGATCGGCTTCTTCAAGGTGACCCGCAAGCGGGTCTTCAACATGGCCCCGATCCACCACCACTTCGAGCTCGCCGGCTGGGCCGAGAACACCGTCATCGTGCGGTTCTGGATCATCTGCGGGCTCGCGGTCGCCTTCGCCCTCGGCCTGTTCTACGCGGAGTTCCTGTCGAACGGTCCGCTGGGCTGATGAGGCGCAGCTGATGCAGTGGCAGGGTCTGCCGGTCACCGTCGCGGGCGCGGGGGTGAGCGGTACGGCGGCAGCGCGCGTCCTGCGCGACCTGGGCGCCCGCGTGACCGTCGTCGACGACGTGGCAGAGGACGCGGACGGGTTCCCGGTGCAGCGCAGCCTGCCCGACGAGCTGGCGCTGGTCGTCACCTCGCCCGGCTTCCGGCCGACCGTCCCGATGCTCGTCGAGGCGGCATCCCGCGGGGTCGAGGTCATCGGCGAGGTGGAGCTCGCCTGGCGCCTCGCCCAGCAACGCGACAACGCCGCGCCCTGGCTGGCGCTGACCGGCACGAACGGCAAGACGACGACCGTGAAGATGCTCGAGTCGGTGCTCCGGGCTGCCGGGCACCGCACCATCTCCGCCGGCAACGTCGGGTTGCCGCTCCTCGAGGCCGTCCTCGACGGCTACGAGGTGCTCGCCGTTGAGCTGTCCAGCTTCCAGCTGCACTGGTCCTCGACCGTCCGCCCCCACACCGGCGCGATCCTCAACCTCGCCGACGACCACACCGACTGGCACGGCTCCTTCGACGAGTACGCACGCGCCAAGGCCCGGATCTTCGCCGCGGGCACCTCGATCGGGAACGCCGACGACCCGGTCGTACGGGGGCTGCTCGAGGGCGCCCGCGAGGCGAGGGCCGAGTTCACGCTGCAGTCACCGCGCCCGGGTCAGGTCGGCGTGGTCGAGCACCTGCTCGTCGACCGGGCCTTCCCGGACGTGCCGGGGGAGGCGACGGCGCTCGGCGACCTCGATGACATCCCGGTGCCCGGCGACCACAACGTCGCCAACGCGCTGGCCGCGGCCGCGATGGCCCGATCGTTCGGCGTGCCGGCAGAAGCGGTCGGCGAGGGGCTCAGGACCTTCACCCCCGACCCGCACCGCAACGCCCTCGTCACCACCGTGAACGGCGTCGCCTGGGTCGACGACAGCAAGGCCACCAACCCCCATGCCGCCGCTGCGAGCCTCGCCGCCTACCCGTCGATCGTGTGGGTCGCGGGCGGCCTGCTGAAGGGCGCCGACGTCGAGGATCTCGTCCGGCGGGCGGCGCCCCGGCTGAAGGGCGTGGTCCTGCTCGGCACCGATCGCGCGGTCCTGCGCGAGGCACTCGAGCGACACGCGCCGGATGTCCCCGTCGTGGAGGTCTCCCGCCTCGACACTGAGGCCATGCAGGAGGTCGTGGCAGCGGCCCGGTCGCTGGCGCGTCCGGGCGACACCGTGCTGCTCGCTCCTGCCGCCGCCTCGATGGACTGCTTCAGGGACTACAAGCAGCGCGGTGAGCTGTTCGCCGAGCACGCGACCCACGGCACGGCGGGCACCGCGTGACGACGGTTCCCCACGTCCGCGTCCGCGAGAAGGCCCAGGCGGCGGCGCGCCCGTCGGTCCTGCAGGGTCCGCTGGCGTCCTACTACCTGGTCCTCGTCAGCACCGGCCTGCTGCTCGCCATCGGCTTCGTCATGGTGCTGTCCGCCTCGAGCGTGCGCGCCTACTCGACCTACGGCTCGGTCTTCGCCATCGCCGTGAAGCAGGGCATCTTCATCGGCATCGGCCTGCCGGCCATGTGGCTGGGCTCCCGGATCCCGGTCCGCGTCTACCGCAGGTTCGGTCTGCCCCTGCTGCTCGCGGCGCTGTTCCTGCTCGTCGCCGTCCTCGTACCCGGCATCGGTCGCAACGTCGACGGCGCGCGCCGCTGGATCCCGCTGCCGATGGGCTTCAACCTGCAGCCGTCCGAGATCGCGAAGCTCGGGCTCTCGCTCTGGGGCGCCGACCTGATGGTGCGCAAGAAGAAGCTGCTGGGGGAGTGGAAGCACCTCATGGGGCCGCTCGTCCCGGTCGTCGGCGTCGTCGCGTTCCTCGTCATGCTCGAGCCGGACATGGGCACGACGATCGTCGTGTCAGCGATCCTCATGTCGCTGCTGTGGGTCGTCGGCGCGCCCGGTCGGGTCTTCGCGACGATGCTCACGGTGGCGCTGACGCTCGGCGCGGCCATGGCCGTCGCGGAGCCGTACCGGTTGCGCCGCCTGACGTCCTTCACCGACCCCTGCTCGGAGACGCAGCGCCTCGACCACGGCTTCCAGGCCTGCCAGGGCCTCACCGCGCTGCACAGCGGCGGCGTGTTCGGCCTCGGCCTCGGTGCCTCCCGGGAGAAGTGGGCCGGCGGCCTCCCGAACCCCTACACCGACTACGTCTTCGCGATCATCGGGGAGGAGCTAGGCCTGCTCGGCACGCTGACCGTGCTGCTCCTGTTCGCGACGCTCACGTTCGCAGGCATCCGCATCGCGAAGCGCACGAACGACCCGTTCGTCCGCCTCGCTGCGACGGGCATCACGGTCTGGGTCGCGGTGCAGGCGCTGGTCAACATGGGCACGGTCGTCGGCCTGGTGCCGATCACCGGTATCCCGCTGCCGCTCATCTCCTTCGGCGGCTCGGCGCTGATCCTCACGCTGTTCGGCCTCGGCATGCTGCTCGCCTTCGCCCGCACGGAGCCCGGAGCGCAGAAGGCCCTCGCCCAGCGCAAGGGCGTCGTCCGGTCCCGGTTCGTCAGGTCACGGATCGCCGTCCCCCAGCAGCGCAAGGCCACGGTCAAGGCAGCCGGCAAGGGCTCCGCGAAGGCCGCTCCCAGAACGACCGCGAAGTCCGGCACCGCCCGCCGCCCGGCGACGCGCAGGCGGTGACCGTGCACGTCGTCCTTGCCGGCGGCGGCTCCGCGGGCCACGTCTCCCCGCTGCTCAGCACCGCCGACGCGCTCCGCCGCGCCGACCCCGGTGTCGGCATCAGCGCCCTCGGCACGCAGGAGGGCCTCGAGTCCAGGCTGGTCCCTGAGGCCGGCTACGACTTCGTCGTCGTGCCCAAGGTGCCGCTGCCGCGCAAGCCGACGCCGGCCCTGGTCCGCGTCCCGGGGAGGCTCCGGGCGGCGATCAAGGCAGCGGGCGCCCACCTCGACGCCGTGAGCGCTTCGGCCGTCGTCGGGTTCGGCGGCTACGTCTCGGTGCCCGCCTACCTCGCCGCCCGCAAGCGCGGCATCCCGATCGTCGTCCACGAGGCCAACTCCCGCGCGGGCATCGCGAACAGGCTGGGCGCCCGCTGGGCCGAGGTCGTCGCCGTCACGGTCCCCGTCGGTCTGACGGGCGAGCAGCTCGTCGGGCTGCCGCTGCGCCGGGACATCACAACCCTCGACCGCGCGGCGGCCCGTGCCGAGGCACGTACGGCGTTCGGGCTGAAGCCGCACGGGCCGGTGCTGCTCGTCACCGGGGGGTCCCTCGGCGCCCGCAGGCTCAATGCGGCAGCTACCGGCGCTGCCAGGGAGCTCGACCGCGCGGGGGTCCAGGTGCTCCACGTGACAGGGGAGAAGAACGCCCAGGACGTGATGGACGCCCTGGGTGAGGCGCCGGGCGGCTACCACGTCGTGCCCTACGTCAACGGGATGCAGAGCGCCTACGCCGCAAGCGATCTCGTGCTCTGCAGGGCCGGGATGAACACCTGCGCGGAGCTCGCCGTCGTCGGGCTCCCCGCGGTCTACGTGCCGCTGCCCATCGGCAACGGCGAGCAGGCCCTGAACGCGAAGCCGACGATCGACGCCGGCGGCGGCCTGCTCGTCGCCGACGAGGACGTCGACCCCGACTACGTCACCTCGACGGTTCTGCCGCTCGTGCTCGACGAAGGTCGGCTCGGCGTCATGTCGCAGGCCGTCCGGCGCCTCGGTCACCCGCATGCGGACGACGAGCTCGCAGCCCTGATCCTCGAGGCCGCGCGATGACCCGGGTGCACTTCGTCGGCATCGGCGGTGCCGGCATGAGCGGCATCGCCCGGGTGCTGCTGGCCCGCGGGACCCAGGTCTCCGGCAGCGACGCGAAGGACTCCCTCGCCGTCGCCAGCCTGCGGGCCCTCGGTGCCGAGGTCCACGTCGGTCACGACGCGAAGAACATCGAGGGCGCCGACGTCGTCGTGGTGTCCACCGCGATCCGCGAGACCAACCCGGAGCTCGCAGCTGCGCGAGCGCAGGGCATTCACGTCCAGCGACGGGCAGAGGCGCTGGCGCAGCTGCTGACCGGGTACCGCTCTGTCGCGGTGGCCGGGACGCACGGCAAGACATCGACGACGTCGATGCTGACGGTCGCCGCGCAGCACTGCGGCGTCGACCCGTCCTTCGCCATCGGCGGCGACCTCAACGAGGCCGGCAGCAACGCGCACCACGGCAGCGGCGACCTGTTCGTCCTGGAGGCCGACGAGAGCGACGGCTCCTTCCTCGCCTACGGACCTCACGCCGCGGTCGTCACGAACGTCGAGCCCGACCACCTCGACCACCACGGCACCGTGGAGGCCTACTCCCAGGTGTTCCGCGACTTCGTCGACACCGTCACCGGGTTCCTCGTCACCTGCGCCGACGACGAAGGCGCCACGTCACTGGCCGGGTACGCCCGGGCCGAGGGCCTCGAGGTCCACACCTACGGCACCCTTGCCGATGCCGACCTCCGGATGCTCGACCTCCACACGGCCGGCGGCTCCAGCAGCTACGAGGCGGTCCTGCGCGGACGCAGGCTCGGGACGGTGACCCTCCCGGTCGCCGGGGAGCACATGGCCCGCAACAGCGCAGCTGCACTGCTCGCGGGTCTGCAGCTCGGCCTGCCCGACGGCCAGCTCATCGAGGGCCTCGCCGGGTTCTCCGGAGTCCGCCGCCGGATGGAGCTCAAGGGCAGCGCGGCCGGCATCCGCGTCTACGACGACTACGCCCACCACCCGACCGAGGTACGTGCCCAGCTGCTGGCAGCGCGAGGCATGACCGGCGGCGGCCGGCTCGTCGCCGTGTTCCAGCCCCACATGTACTCGCGCACCGCGACCTTCGCCGATGCCTTCGGCGAGGCGCTCGCGCTGGCGGACGAGGTCGTCGTCATGGACGTCTACGGGGCCCGCGAGGACCCCGTCCCCGGTGTCACCGGCGGCCTCGTCGCCGCCGCCGTCACCCTCCCGGCCGAGCACGTGCTCTTCGAGCCGTCCTGGTCCAACGTCCCCGCCGCCGTCGTGTCGCGCGCCCGTGCCGGCGATCTCGTGCTCACACTCGGGGCAGGGGACGTCACGCAGATCGGCCCCGAGGTCCTGCGACTGCTCGACGGGGGAGAGGGATGAGCCGGATGCCACGCGTCGCCTCCGCGGCGCCACGCCTGCAGGCCAGGGCGCACGCCGCCCGCCGCGACCGCCGCATGACCCTGTTGCGGCGCGCCGCCTGGACGGTCGGCGGTCTCGCCCCGATCGCCCTGCTCGCCTGGCTGCTCCTCGGCACCAGCCTGCTCGGCGTCAGCAAGGTCGTCGTCTCGGGCGAGCACCGCCTCACCGCCGCCCAGGTCCTCTCCGCCGCCGACGTCCCCAAGGGCACCCCCCTCGCCCGCGTCGACACGAGTGCCATCGCGCGACGCGTGAAGACCCTCGGCGCCGTCGCCTCCGTCAGCGTTACCCGCAGCTGGCCCAACACCCTGCGCGTCTTCGTCGTCGAGCGCACCGCTGCCGTCGCCGTGCAGCAGGGCAGCAGGTTCGACCTCCTGGACGACACCGGTGTCCAGTTCGACACCGTCACCACCCCGCCCAAGGGCGTCGTCCGGCTCCAGGCCACCGGCGAGGCGAGAACCGCCGCCCTCCGCGTCGTCCGCGACCTTCCGGTCGAGCTCCGCAGAGCCGTCTGGGTCGTCCGCGCGTCCTCACCGCAGGAGGTCTCCCTCGTCCTGCGCGGCAACCGCGTCCTCGTCTGGGGCTCCTCGGCCCAAGGCACCGCCAAGGCTGCCGCAGCCATCGCTCTGCTCAAGCTCCCCGGTCACGTGTACGACGTCAGCAGCCCCTCCGTCGTCACTCGCCGCTGACCTCTTCGATCCCGCGCTCTGAGCGGCTCCGCTTGATCACGCGACCGATCCGCATCCACGCTGAGCCAGCAGGCGGGAGCGTGACTGACCGGAGCCAGACGTGGTGTGAGTCAGGCCGGCACGTCGCTGGGCTGGTTCTTGTGAGCGCGGAGCGTCTCGATGAGCGAGAGGCCGATGGCGCCGGCACAGACGGACAGGGCGGCGCCGACGATCAGCCAGGGCCGGGCGACCCAGCTGCCCTCGTAGTGATCGGTGACGCAGGTGTCGGTGGTCGCCTTGGGGGGCTTGCAGGAGTGCGAGACGTGGACGAGGGTCCGGGACCCCTCGGCGATGCGGACGGCGCCGAGCAGGACGGTGGCGCCGACGACGAGGGCGCAGGCGGCGAGGCCGAGCCACGCCAGGATCTTCTCCACGTCGTCACCCTAAGGTGCGGACGTGGTGATCCCAGCCCTCGCCGCGGCAGCGCTGATCGGCGTGGTCGGGGTGCTGGCGACGATCCAGTACGTGCGGCTCGTGCGGAGCACTCGCCAGCGGCAGCTGCGAGTCAACGGTCTGATCCGGTTCGGGCGGTCGCTGCGGCTCGGGGATCAAGACGATCCTGGCGCTGATCGCGTGGCCGCACGTCGTCGAGGCGGCACTAGGGATGACGCGGACGCCGACGGCGACGACGCCCAAGACGGCCTCCTGGAAGGCGGGGCCGCTGACGCTCTGGCGGTACGACGGGGGGAGCCGGACCCGGTCCTGCTGGTGCACTCGCTGGTGACCCGGCCGTCGGTGCTCGACCTGGCCCCCGGGATGTCGCTGGTCGAGGCGCTGCTGCGCGACGGGCACGACGTGTGGCTGCTGGACTGGGGGACACCGGGTCGGGCGCAGGCGATGGCGACGCTCTCGGACTACGGGCGGCTGTTCGCGGCAGCGGAGCAGCAGGTGCGGGGGGATGCGCAGAGCGACGTGCACCTGGTCGGCGGGCGGCATGGGTGCCTTCCTACGCAGCCCCATCGCGATGCCGGGGCTCGTCCTCGACGGTGACGATGCGCACGCTGATCCGGTCACGCACCGACCCGCTGTTCCGGCTGGCCTCGGGCGCGCTCGGTCGATGGGCCTGGGACCAGACGCCTGTGCCCGGCGCTCTCGTCTTCGACGTCCTCGACCTGGCCCGCGACCACATCGTCCCGCCGGCCTCGACGCTGGGGCTGAGATCCGTACCCGGGCTGGAGATCGAGGAGCGGCACTCTACGGGGGCGCGGCAAGACAGTGAGCTCGGCGGTGTTCTGACGCCGTTCTCCTCACGTCGATGCTGACGGTCAGCGGACGCCGAGGAGCTCGGCGGCCAGGAGCACGAGGGCCTCCGTGACCTGGACGAGCTCGGCGACCGGGACCGACTCGTCGGGGGCGTGGGCCCGCCGGACGTCACCGGGGCCGTAGTGGACGGTGGGGATGCCGGCAGCGATCAGCAGCCTGAGGTCCGAGCCGTAGGGGACGCCCTGCACGACGGGCAGCTCGCCCGTCATGGCAGCGTGGATGTCGGAGACCTGCTGCAGCAGCGGGCTGCCCGCGGGGAGCATCCCAGGGGCGAACTGGCCGCCGTACCACTCCACCTCGACGGGATGCCCGATCGTCGCGAGGCTGGCGACCAGGTCGGCGCGGGCGTCCTCGACGGACTCCTCGAGCGCGACCCCGAGGCGGCCCTCGGCGACGAGCAGGTCGGGGACGGACGACGGCCATTCACCGGCGCGCAGCGTGCCGACCGAGATCGGGTACGGGGTGGGCCGGTGCCGCATGAGGGGGTGGACGTCGACGTTGCGCCGCGCTTCCAGCTCCCGGAGCACGGCGTGGACGCGGACGTAGACGTCGAGCACGTCGACGCCCTCGTCGCGCACGCTTGCATGGGCCGACGTCCCACGGATCACGAGGCGGAAGGTGAGGGCGCCGGCAGCAGCCGGGATGACCGCGAGCGACGTCGGCTCGCAGACGACGGCGGCGTCGCCGGTGTGCCCGCGCCGCACGGTTGCGAACGTGCCGAGGCCGCCGTCCTCCTCGCCGACGACGCTCTGCACCGACAGCCGGCCGCGCAGCGGCACGCCCGCCTCCGCGAGGACGGTCGCGGCCATCACCTGGCAGGCGAGGCCGCCCTTCATGTCGCAGGCACCGCGGCCGAGGACTGCGCCGTCGCGCAGCGACCCCGACCAGGGATCGACCGTCCAGGCCCGGCGGTCGCCGGTCGGCACGACGTCGATGTGGCCGTTGAGAACGAGGGTCGGCCCTTCGTCGCCGCCCATCGTGCTCACCAGGCCCCAGGCGTCGACCCGGGCCGCCTCCATCCCCGGGAACTCCGGATCGGCGGTGATCGACGGCAGGTCGATCTCCCACAGGTCGGTGTCCATGCCGGCCGCGCGGAGCCGGGAGGCGAGCAGCTGCTGCGCGTCGCCCTCGGCGGCAGACCCCGTGACGGAGGGCACTCGGACGAGCTCCTGCACGAGCGCGGTGAGCCGTTCGGATGAGATCGCGTCCAGGGCGCTGGTCAGGGCACGGCCGTGCTGGGCGGCTCGTTGTCGGGTGGGCACGGTCACAGGGTGCCGGATCGGGAGCGTGCGTGAGGGACGAATCGCGGGGAAGGACCGAACGGACGAGAGGAGCGAGGTGAGGCAGTCCGACGAGCGTGCGCAGCGCGCGCGCCAGAGCATGTCCGTCCTCTCGTCAAGCGCGGACGTGTTCGAGACCTTCTTCGACCACGCCCGCATGGGCCTGGCGCTCGCCGACCTCGCGACGTCGTACGTCCGGGTCAACGCGACCTACGCCGAGCTCCTCGGCCGTGCGCCGGAGGACCTCATCGGCGTAACCTTCACCGAGGTCCTGCACCCCGACGACCGGTTGCCCGAACTGGTGCGCGT
>JAODNF010000143.1 GCA_025464915.1 Frankiales bacterium
CGTCCTGGTGTTCGTCGACGCGGACGTGGTGCTGGCCCCGGACGCGGTGGCGAGGACCGTCGACGCACTCGGTGACCTGGACCTGGTCTGCCCCTACCCGCGGCAGCTCGCCGACGGCCGCGCCCGCCTCCTGCAGCCGCTGCTGCAGTGGTCGATCCTGACGTTCCTGCCGTCGTCCGCCCGCCGCTCGTCACGTCCCTCGGCATCCGCAGCGAACGGCCAGCTGCTCGCCGTCCGGCGGGCCGCCTACGACCGGGCCGGCGGGCACGCCGCCGTCCGAGCAGAGGTCGTCGAGGACGTGGCCCTCCTGCGCGCCGTCAAGCGCGCCGGCGGTCGGGGCGGGGTCGTCGACGGCACGGACCTGGCGGTCACCCGGATGTACGACGACTGGCCGACCCTCGTCGAGGGCTACACGAAGTCGCTCCACACCGTCCCCGCCGTCGTACCCGCCGGTCTGCTCGTGCTGTACGTCCTCCCCTGGCTGAGCCGACGACCGTCTGCCCGGATCGCCTGCGCCGCAGGCGTTCTCGGGCGCGCAGTCGTCGCCGTCAGGACGCGGTCGCCCGTCGTCGACAGCGTCGCGCACCCCGTCTCCGTCGTCGTGCTGGCCGGGCTCTGGGTGCGCTCCCGGCTCGCGCGCGAGCGGACGTGGAAGGGCCGCGTGCTGTGAGGGCAGTCGTCGTCGGTGCCGGTGTCGGCGGTCTCGCGGCCGCCGCGCGCCTCGCGGCTTCGGGCCACGCTGTCACTCTGCTCGAGGCCGCTCCTGTCGTGGGCGGGAAGCTCGGGCGCTTCGAGAGGGACGGGTTCTCCTTCGACACCGGCCCGTCGCTGCTGACGATGCCGAAGGTGTTCGAGGACCTGTTCCACGACACCGGGGGCTGGCCGTCGGACCTCCGGCTCACGCGGCTCGAACCGCTCATCCGGCACCGCTTCACCGACGGCACCTCGTTCGACTCGGGTGCCAGAGTCCGCGCGAACCTCGAGGCCTGGTCCCCCGGCGCCGGGGACGACTGGGCGGCGTTCCTCGACAGGGCGCAGCGCATCTGGGCGGCATCCAGGAAGCCGTTCCTCGAGTCCGCGCTGCACGGCTCGCGGACACTCGCGTCCCTGACGCTCAGGCACCCGGGCGACCTCGCGACCCTGGCCCCCGGACGGACCCTGCGCGACCTCGGCCGGCGGCACCTGCGTGACCCGCGGCTGCGGATGGTGCTGGACCGCTACGCGACCTACACCGGCTCCGACCCGCGCCGCGCCCCTGCGGCACTCGCCGCCGTTCCCTGGGTGGAGCACGCCTACGGCGGCTGGTGGGTCGAGGGCGGCCTCTACCGGCTGGCCGAGTCCCTGCTCGACCGCTGCGTCGAGCTGGGCGTCGAGGTGCAGCTCGGTCGCCGGGTGACGCGGGTCGCCCCACCCCTCGTGACGTGCGAGGACGGCGAGCTGCCGGCCGACGTGGTGGTGTCGGACACCGACGCCGCCCACCTCTACCGCGACCTCGTCCAGTGCCCGCCCGCCACCCGCCGCCTCGCCCGCGCCACCCCGTCGCTGTCGGGGTTCGTGCTGATGCTGGCCCTCCGCGGGCAGACGCCGGGACTTGCCCACCACACGGTGCTGTTCGGTGACGACTACGACGCCGAGATGGACGCCGTCTTCGGCGACCTCCCGGCTCAGGACCCCGCCGTCTACCTGTCGCGACCACCCGGCGCCGCGCCCGACGGGCACGAGTCGCTGTTCGTCCTCGTCAACGCCCCGCGGCACGGGCCGGTCGACTGGCACGGCCAGCCCGGGTACGCCGACCACGTCCTGGACGTGATGGCCCGCCGGGGCGTCGACGTGCGCGACCGGGTGCTGTGGCGCGAGGTCGTCACGCCCGCGGACCTCGAGCAGCGCACCGGTGCGGTCGGCGGCGCGATCTACGGCACCTCCTCGAACGGGCCGGTGGCCGCGTTCCTGCGACCGGCCAACCGGTCCCCGGTGCCCGGCCTGTTCCTCGTCGGAGGGTCGTCCCACCCCGGTGGCGGCCTGCCGCTGGTCGCGCTGTCCGCCCAGATCGTCAGCGGGCTGATCGGCTCTGCCTAGGCGACGGTCACCTCGGGCGGGCAGACCTCGTGCTGGAGCGGGCCGAACGCGGTCTGCCGCACGAAGTCGCGGGGGTCGATCCAGCGCAGGCACCGGGGGCAGACGTCGCCGGCCTCCCCGTGCAGGTGGCTGTCGATCAGCAGGACCTCCTCGACGTCCCAGTCGGCCTTGACCAGGCTGAGTCCAGCCATCCGGTCGAGCCGTGAGGAGCCCACGCGCCGAACCTAGGGCTGCGGTCGGGCACAAGGGAGCGCGCTCCGGCCACGGTCAGGTCACGATCCGGGAACGGAGCAGCTGGCCGACGCCCGCAGCGGACAGCGCCACGAGGGCCCAGGCCCAGACGTCGGGCACGACGAGAAGCGCGGAGGCCGTGAGGAGCACCCGCACCGGTCGCTCCGCCACCGTCACGACGGGACCGCGCCGCAGCAGCTCCACGGCCCACATGAGCAGCACCGCCAGGACCGCCAGCCAGACCGGTGCCCCGGCGCGCCACAGCAGAGCTCCGAAGGCAGCCTCGCCCAGCCGGTCAGCGGTGTGGTCGAGCCGGCGACCGAGATCGGTCACCCGGTCCAGCAGGACCGCCACGCAGCCGTCCACGCCGTCGAGCAGGCCTGCCAGGAGCACCAGCGCCGCCGCCACCGGGAGCGGCGCCACCAGCGCGGCGGCGGTGACCACCAGGCCCGCGAGCGTCACCGTCCAGGGCGGGACCCGCAGCGGCCGCGACACCCACAGCACCAGCCGGAGCCAGCGACGCACCAGGCCCGACGCCTCCACCCCGTGCAGCTCCTGCCACCGCAGGACGTGCTGCTCGGGGGTCACGCCACCCGGTTGCTGCGACGAGCCGCTCGCGCCATCCGGGCCGTGCGGTTCGCGAGCACCCGCGCGTTGACGCCGTTGGCCAGCCACAGGACCGGCGCGGCCGGGCGCGCGAACAGGCCGTCGACCACGATCGACACCCGGATGTCGGTGCCGCCCCTGGTCGTCTGCGTGAGGACGAACGTGAGCTCCTCGGTGATGCCGGGAGCCGTGCGCACCCGCATGACGAGCCGCTTCTCGGGGACGACCTCGAGGACGTCGAGCGGGATCCCGAGGACGGTCCAGCGGCTGACACCCACGAGGTGCTGACCGACCTCGGCCGCGCGCGTGGATCCCTTGACCTTGCTGAGGAACACGTCGAACAGCGGCCAGTTCGTGGGAGTCCCCAGGACCTCCCACACCTGCGCCGGCGACGCCGACGTCCGGACCCGGTGGACGAGCCTCATGCCGCTCCGGACCGGCCGGCGGTCAGCCCGAGGCGGTCCCAGATCTCGCGGGTCGCGGTCGACCGGTTGAGGGTGATGAAGTGCAGGCCGGGCGCGCCCTCCTGCAGCAGCCGGTCCGACAGCTCGGTCGCGACCTCGACGCCGACCTCGCGCACGGCGAGCGGGTCGTCGGCCACGGCGTGCAGCCGGTCGGTCAGCGCCGCCGGCAGGGCGGCGCCGGAGAGCTGCGCCATCCGCTCGATGCTGGACACGTTGGTCACCGGCATGATGCCCGGGATGATCGGCACGTCGCAGCCGGCGGCGACGACGGCGTCGCGCAACCGGACGTAGTCCTCGACGCCGAAGAAGACCTGGGTGATCGCGAAGTCGGCGCCGGCGCGGCACTTGCGGACGAAGAACGCGACGTCGTCCTCGAGGGAGGCGGAGCGCGGGTGCTTGTCGGGGAAGGCGGCGACGCCGACCGAGAAGTCGCCGCTCGCCTTGACGAGCTCGACCAGCTCGCCGGCGTACTCGAAGCCCTCGGGGTGCCGCACCCAGTGGGCCTGCGGGTCGCCGGGCGGGTCGCCGCGGAGCGCGAGGACGTTGTGCACGCCCGCGGCGGCGTACTGCCCGACGATGTGCCGGAGCTCCGCGACGCTGTGGTTGACGGCGGTCAGGTGACCGAGGGGGGTGAGGGTGGTCTCCTGCGCGATGCGCTCCGTCATCGCGACGGTCCGCTCGCGGGTGGAGCCGCCGGCGCCGTAGGTCACCGAGACGAAGTGCGGTCGCAGTCCCTCGAGCTCCCTGATCGCCTGCCAGAGCTGGCGCTCGCCTTCCTCGGTGCGGGCGGGGAAGAACTCGAACGAGAACGTCCGCTCGCCGGCGGCGAGCAGGTCCTTGATCGAGGTGCCGGGCATGCCCTCAGGCTAGTCCGCCAGCTCCCAGGTCACCGTGACGGACGCGCTCACGTCCAGCGGGCCCTGCGGCACGTCGACGGCGCCGCCCATCGTGGCCATGCTCTTGCGGCCCCAGGTCCCAGCCCCGGGCAGGCCGCCCTCCTGGACCTGCAGGCAGGCGCCGAGGCGCAGTCCGGCCAGCTCGGCGTACTGCTGCGCGGCCGTGCGCGCGTCCCCGAACGCGCGCTGGCGGGCGTCGCGGAGAGCTGCCACCGCGTCCGTGACCACGGGCGTGAGGCTCTCGAGCCGGACGTCCTTGCCACCGGCCTCGAGAGCAGCCGTGACGACAGCACCCGCTGCCGCGATGTCCGGCAGGCGGGCGGTCACCCGGGACGTGGCCTGTGGCTTGCCGGGCCGCCCGCGCTCGTGGTCCCACGCCGGCTGCACCGACAGGCCGCCGGCGGACGCAGCGA
>JAODNF010000155.1 GCA_025464915.1 Frankiales bacterium
AGCCTCTGCACCATGGGTCCGCGACGCACTCCCAGATGGCGCCCTCGTCGAGCTCGGCGTCGCCGACGAGCGAGATCTGCCGGCCGCCCGGCGGGGCGCCGAAGTGCGCGCTGACGTAGCGCTGGGCGATCGCTCCCCAGACCGGTGCGGTCGCCCCGACACCGACCGACCCGGTCGAGTAGTCGGGGACGTCGGGGTCCTTGGTGCGCGACGGGTACGGCTGCAGGCCGCCGAGCTCGCGGAGCCGCGGCAGGTACGACGCGTCCAGGTCGCCCAGCAGGTAGTTGATGGCGTGCAGCACCGGCGAGGCGTGCGGTTTCACGCTCACGCGGTCCGCCGAGGTCAGGTGCTCGAACCAGAGCGCGGTCATGATGGAGACCATCGACGCGCTCGACGCCTGGTGGCCACCGACCTTCACGCCCGTGCTGTTCGGGCGGGCGTTGGCGGCGTGCACGATGCTGGTCGCGAGCCACAGCACGCGCTGCTCGACACGGGTGAGCGGGTCGCCGCGTTCGGTCACCGAGCCAGCCTAGGAGGACTAGCCTTCACCGCGTGGCGGAGCGCCCTCGGCTCGACACTGCGGGGGTCCTTGCCGACGTCGCGCAGCGCCTCGGCGCGTCCCTCGACCTGACCCAGACGCTCGAGGAGATCGCGCAGGCGGTCGTCGACCGGATCGGGTTCGGGATCGCGGTGCTCAACATGGTCGTGGACGGCGGCGACATCGAGGTGGTCGCTGTCGCCGGTCCGGAGGAGGTGCGTCGTGAGCTGCTCGGCCGTCGGCAGTCGGCGCAGGACTGGGGCGACGCCCTGGCTGCCTCGGAGCTGCGTGGTCGGCTGCGCTTCCTGGACGGACGGGTCGAGGCGGACGAGCCGAGCCACCTGCACTTCTACACGCCGGATCTGCCCGTCCAGGAGGACCCGGACAGCTGGCACCCCATGGACGCCCTGTTCGCGCCGCTGCACGGCGGCAACGGTCTGCTTCTCGGCGTGCTCTCCGTGGACGCCCCGCTGGACGGCATGCGGCCGGACCGCGCGGACTGCGAGCTGCTCGAGATGTTCGCGATCCAGGCGGCGCTCGCCATCGACCACGCCCGGCTCTACCAGGACCTGCAGCGGGCCCTCGACGAGCAGCAGCGGGTGCAGGCCGAGCTGCGGCACCGCGCGCTGCACGACCCGTTGACCTCCCTCGCCAACCGCGAGCTCGTCCTGGACCGGCTCGAGCAGGCGCTCGCCCGCAGCCGGCGTGACGGGCGGGTGGTCGCCGTCCTGTTCCTGGACGTCGACCACTTCAAGCTGGTCAACGACAGCCTGGGTCACTCGGTCGGTGACGAGCTGCTCGTCAACCTGGCCGCCGTGCTCCAGCACCACCTCCGGGAGGTGGACACCGCCGGCCGGCTCGGCGGCGACGAGTTCGTCCTGGTGCTCGAGGAGCTCGCCGGGCCCGCAGAGGCGATCGCGGTCGCGGAGCGGCTGCTGGGGGCGGTGCGCCAGCCGCTGCTGCTCGGCGGCGAGCGGGTACGGGCGTCGATCTCGATCGGCATCTCCCTGGCGGCGCCCGGCTCGACGGGGCAGGACCTGCTCGCGGAGGCCGACACGGCGCTCTACCGCGCGAAGGCCGCGGGCCGAGGTCGCTGGGAGGTCTTCGACGCGGCCATGCGGCAGGAGGCGCTCGCGCAGCTGGCGCTGCGCAGCGAGCTCTCGGGCGCCGTCGGGCGGGACGAGTTCCGGCTGCACTACCAGCCCATCGTCGAGCTCGCGACGGGAGAGCCCGTCGGCTACGAGGCGCTGCTGAGGTGGGACCACCCGACCGCCGGGCTGCTCGCCCCGGGTGCCTTCCTCGACGTGCTCGAGGACAGCGACTCCGACTCCCCGGTGGCCGAGTGGGTGCTGGAGCGAGCCTGCTCCGACGCGGCCGGCTGGCCGGGCTCGCTGACCGTCTCGGTCAACGTCAGCCCGCGCCAGCTGGCGCGTCCCGAGCTGGCGCGGCGGGTCTCCGACGTGCTCGCGCGCACCGGCCTGGCTCCTGACCGGCTCTGGATCGAGGTGACGGAGGACCGGCCGCTGGACGAGCACCAGGACACCGCCGACGTCCAGCGCCTGCGTGACCTCGGGGTGCAGGTCGCGCTCGACGACTTCGGCACCGGCTACGCCGGGCTCACCTACCTCCAGCGCCTCCCGGCCGACACCGTCAAGATCGACATGGTCTTCGTCCAGCAGGTCGTGGACGACCCGGTGAGCCGCGGCATCGTGAGCGCCGTCGTCGGGCTCGCCGAGGCGCTCGGGCTGCGCGTCATCGCCGAGGGGGTCGAGACCGAGGCGCAGGCGGCGGCGCTCGGGGAGCTCGGGGTGGTCTGGGCGCAGGGGTACCTGTGGGGCAGGCCGGCGCCGATGCCCGGTCGCGCGGAGCAGCTGCAGCTGCGACCGCCGGCCCTGGCCGACGACCTCGCCGGCGAGCTGCGCCGGTTGCAAGCCGCCCTCGCTGCCTCCTCGAGCGTGGCCCAGGTGGCGACGGTCTCCGTGCAGGCGGCCCGGCGCAGCGTCGGCGCCGATGCCGGGGCGTACGCGGTGCTCCAGCCCGACGGGGAGGCCCACATGGTGCACGCGGAGGGCTACCCCGATGACGTCGTCGAGAGGTTCCGCGTCATCCCCCTGGAGGGGGATCTCCCGACCGTGGTAGCGCTGCGCGACCGGCGCTCGGTCTACCTGCAGCAGCACGCGCTCGCGGAGCACCCGCTCCGCCTGGTCAGGGACGCCTCGGAGACCCTGATGGCGCTGGCCTCGCTGCCGCTCGGGGACTCCGCGGCGCTCAGCCTGACCTGGAGCGGCGCGGTCGAGCTCACCCCGGTCGTCCGGGACCACCTCGAGGCCATGGCGGTCTGCATCGGCCAACGGCTGGCGGCGCTCTAGACGGTTCCGGCACCGACCTGCTCGGTGAGCGCGATGGGGGCGCGCAGCAGCGCGTCGGGGATGCCGAAGCCGCCCACCAGCGTCAGGGCCTCCGGTCGCAGCTCGCGGCACAGGGTGTTGACCTGCTTCTGCAGGTCCTTGGCCGCGTCGGGGGACAGGAACCCGTGCTCGAGCCACCAGGCGCGGTCCCGCTCGATCGTCGACAGCGCCGCGAGGTCGCGGACCTGCTCGAGCAGACCAGGGGTCACGTTGCCCTGGAACAGCTCGTGGGCCTGCCGCTCGACATGCGCCCGCGCCGCTGCCAGCGCGTGGTCCTGGCAGCGTCCGAGGGCCCGCAGCGGGTCCATGCCCTCTCGCTGGGTGAGGGTACGGAGCCGGCGCGCGAGCGAGTCGACCAGCCGCTCCTCCCGGAACCGCAGGGCATCGAGCTGCCAGGACGGGTCCAGCAGGTCGGCCTTGCCGAAGCGATGGGCCAGGTCCGACAGCACCCGGGTCGCCTGCCGCGACCCGAGGTGCCGCACCAGCCCGACCGCGTCGAGGTCCTCGAACTGAGCGGCGTAGTCCGACAGCAGGGTCTTCGCCACCAGCTGCAGCAGCACGGTGTTGTCGCCCTCGAACGTCACGAACACGTCGGAGTCCGCCCGCAGCGAGGCGAACCGGTTCTCGGCTAGGTAGCCCTTGCCGCCGCAGCACTCCCGGGACTGCTGCACCGCGCCGACCATGTGCCAGGTGGCGACGGCCTTCAGCCCCGCAGCGAGTGCCTCCACCTCGCGCTGGCCCGCACCACCGTCGAGCGAGGCGACGTAGCGCTCGACGAGGTGGTCGTGCGCTGCCTGCAGGACGTAGGACTCGCAGACCGCGGGCAGCAGCCGCCGCTGGTGCGTGAGGTAGTCCATCAGAGGGGTGTCCATGTCGAGCCCAGTGCCGAACTGCCGGCGCTGCTCGCCCCAGCGGACGGCGATCGTGAGGGCGTTGCGGGCCACTGCGAGCCCCGCGCCGGCGATGCAGATCCGGCCCTCGACGAGAGCACCGATCATCGTGAAGAACCGCGCCCCGGGCGTGCTGATCGGCGAGCTGTAGGTGCCGTCCTCGGTGTCGGTCCCGAAGCGGTCGAGGAGGTTATCCCGCGGGTTGCGCACTGGGTGGATCCGCACCCGGCCGTTGTCGACGCGCTTCTTCCCCATGTTGTGGCCGGAGTCCT
>JAODNF010000174.1 GCA_025464915.1 Frankiales bacterium
GCTTGAAGTAGTCGAGGTTGAACGCCGACTCGTACTGGCCGTCCCGGCCGACGGTGCGGGACGCGGCGCCGATGCCGGCAGCGGCGACCGCGGTGCGGAAGGTGCCGAGGCCCTCGGCGACGCCGAGAGCGGCGATGATGTCCTCGGTGCTCGTGACGTTGACCTTCACGAACTCGCCGCCGATGTCGCCGGCGACCTTGACGCCCTTCTCCTCGTTGAGGTCGGCGACGACGACCTTGGCTCCGCGGGCGGCGAGCTGACGGGCGGCGGCCTCGCCGAGGCCCGACGCGCCGCCGGTGACGAGGGACGAGGTCCCGTTGAGGTCCAGCACGTGAAGCTCCTTCTAGTCCACAGGTGAAGAGGCCATCCTCGCAGGTCTGTGAACGGCGGTTCGCACGCGGTGCAGGGTCACGGCAGGGACGAACGCGAGGTAGCAGCTGAGAATCGTCAGCGAGAACCACCCGATGAGCAGCGTCGCCTCGATGCCGAGGTGGATCGCGACCCCCGCGGCCATCGCGTACCAGCGGGTCCTCGGCAGCCACATGCCGAACACGAGAAAGCCCTCGGCGAACAGCGTGCCGTAGGTGAGCAGGGCGGAGAACGTCACCGACGTGGCGGCCCACTGCGGGACGACGAAGCGCTGCAGGTCGTCGAGCTGGACAGCTTTCCCGACAGCGGTGCCGTCCTGCCACGAGGTGCCGTGCAGCTTGGCGATGACGGAGAAGAAGTAGACGGCCGAGAGCTGCAGCTGCAGGAGCCGCAGCCCCCAGGGCGCGCGCGGCTCGGACGTCCTGCGTCGACGGGCGTCGAGCGACCACAGCTCGCCGGCGGGCATGAGGGCGACGTAGAAGGCGAGCTCCCGCAGGAGCAGGTCCCCGCTGTTGAGGACGTACACGTCGCGGCGCTGCAGAACGATGAGCAGGAAGACGACGAGCCACGCGGCGCCCCGGGTGTGCCAGCCCACGAGCAGCGCCACGGCCGAGGCGAGCAGGCCGGCGACCCAGAGCCCGGGGTGCGGCACGGGCAGGGTCCAGTAGCCGCTGTTCCACGCGGTCGTGCCGCGGGTGAGGCCGCTTCCGTCGAGGAACGTGTGCAGGTCGGGCAGCAGTGACACCGTCCAGCCGAGGACGAGCAGCCCGCAGGCGATCCGCAGGGCCGCCATCGGAGCGGTGTCGACGGGCGTGAAGAGCCAGTTGCGCAGGCGCGTCACGGCAGGTCCAGCGTATAGAAGTCGAAGTTGCCGGCCTTGGGCCGCGGCAGCCCGGAGCCGGGAACGGCGACGTCGCGGAAGGTCCGGGAGAGGACGACCTTCGTGACGCCGGGGCCGTACTCGCGGGCGAGCCAGCGCGCCGTCGGGTTCCACAGGCCGCTGTAGTCGTCGGCCCGGAGCCGCTCGACGTACTTCTGCCAGCGGTAGGTGCGGTAGGGCGCGAGCAGCAGCCCGTTGTGCGGCGGGTCCCACCGACGGGTGTGCCCGTCGCGGTAGGTCAGCGTCGCGTGGACGGCGACCCCGAAGCCGCGTGGGTCGGGGGCGAACAGCGCCCAGTCCTGCTCCAGCCCCAGCGCCTGGGTCGGGACGTGGGTGGCCCGGTACGCGCGGTTGTGGAGCTGTCCCGCCGGGAGGTTCCACCCCACGACGAGGACGGCGAGCAGGGCGATGAAAACCCCGAGAAGGACCTGGCCGCCCGCCGAGGACTCGATCCGCGGTCCGAGACGCCGGCGGGCCTCGGAGGAGGGCTCGGCGGGGTCCACGCCCGCGACGGTACGGGTGTCGGCCGGCCGACACACGCAGTTGCCGTCTTTCCCTGTGGTCCGGCGTCGCGCAGACCCGGCTCGGCTAGGGAGCGCCCACACCCACGGGGTTGGAGGGCGGGACGACCCCGCTCGCCCAGACGGCGCGGGCGAGGGGACCGAGCAGCTCCGCGGCACGTTCCGCCTGGTCCGCGGTCAGGGCCGACCAGGGCCTGCGGGCGGCGGCGTCGGTCACGGCCTCGACGTCGGCGCGGGCCCGCCGGCCGTCGGTGGTGAGCGTGCCTCCCGCGACCCAGCCGAGGGCCTCGAGGTGCACGGCCGCGGCCGTCCACTCGTCCTCGCTCCAGCCGCGCCCGAGTCGTAGGTCCTCCGCGCGGGACTCGCCGGCCGCGACCTTCAGCTGCATCGCCTCGATCGGCCCGATGCCGTGGCTGATGAGGGTGGCCACGTGCCCGTCCCCGCGGTGCTCCCGAAGGGTGGTGGTGGCCTGCCACAGCGCCGCCACCGGCTCGGCGGGGCGGGCGATCGCCTGGTTGGCTGCAGCGAGGACCCGGCCCTCGCAGTCGGCAGCCTCGGCCGCCCGCCAGAGCAGGTCGGCAAGCTCCTCGACCGGCTGCCCCATCACGTGCGGGGCCAGGGCAGCCGCGGCGCCGCGGCTGCGCGCCTCGAGGGCGTCGGCGGGGCTGAGCCGCAGCCAGGCCTCCGGCAGCACGGCGGCTGCCCGGCGGGGGTGGAACCCGAAGAACGAGGCGGTCGCCAGTGCCGGCCCCACGGGACCGAGCGGGGCGGCGCGCTGGATCACGTAGCCGGCCCAGAAGCCCTCGATCCCCAGCTGCTGCAGGGGTTCGCGGGCGGCGGGGTCGAAGTAGGTCACGGCGTGCACCGGTTCGATGAGCTGCCACATCCGGCGTGGGTCCATGCGACGCACGGTGCGGTATGACAGTCGTACTAGTCAAGGGGTATCCTGCAGGTGTGAGCACGGACACGAAGCAGCGGATGGTCGAGACTGCAGTGCGGCTGTTCCGCACCCAGGGCTATGCCGCCACCTCCTGGCGCGGTCTGGTCGCCGAGTCCGGCACTCCCTGGGGCTCGGTCCAGCACCACTTCCCCGGCGGCAAGCAGGAGCTGGCCGTCGCGGCGCTCGCTGCCGGTGAGGACGTCGCCCTCGGAGCGATCCGGATCGGCTTCGAGAAGCACGCGCGCGCCGGTGACGCGATCGCCTGGTGGTTCGGCAAGGCGCAGCTGCTCCTCGAGCGCAGCGACTACGCCGAGGGCTGCCCGATCGCGATGCTGTCCCTGCACAGCGGTGACCCGGTGGTCGCGCAGGCCAGCCGGGATGCCCTGCTGCGCTGGCGGTCCGCTCTTGCCGAGCAGCTCGACGAACGCGGGTACGACGACAGCTCCGCCCTCGCCCTCAGCGTGCTGACGACGTTGGAGGGCGCCCTGGTGCTGTCGAAGGGGCTGCGCTCGTCGGAGCCGCTCGAGGTCGCGGCCCGCGACATGCGCGAGCGGTTCGCGCCGTGATCCCGCAGCTGCTCGAGCGCGGCGTGCTCGTCCGGCGCGCGAGTCCTTCCGACGCGGCTGCCCTGCAGGCGCTGGTGTCCCGCTCCGACGTGATGAGCCGGTACTCCCGCTTCCACGGCGCGGTGAACCGGCTGCCCTCGTCGTACCTGCACCTGCTCGTCGACCGACCCGCGTCCGAGCACGACGCCCTCGTCGTCGAGTGCGACGGCCGCATCGTCGCCTTCGGCGACCTCGGCCCCGTCCCGAACGAACCGGGGGTGGTCGAGGTCGGCATCCTCGTCGAGACCCCCTACCGCCGGCAGGGCCTGGCCCGACTGCTCCTCGACGAGCTCGCCGATCGCGCCGCCCTCCGGGGCATGCACGTGCTCCGGGCCCTCGTCCTGCACGACCACGTCGCAGAGGTGCGGCCCGTGCTCGGCGACCGGCCCGTCCTGCGGACCTGGCTCGACGGGGCCGCCCACGGCTTCGAGGTCGGCCTCTAGCGTCAGGGCTCGGAGATCGCCTGGAGGATGTTCAGCTTCGCGCCCCGCCGCGCAGGCAGCGCGGCGGCGAGGACCCCGCCGAGCGCGGCGACGACGAGGACCACGACGATCCGCGCCCACGGGATCGCGAACTCGGTGATGCCCTGGTCGTGGAGCGCGTTCACCAGGGCCCAGCCGAAGACCAGCCCGACCACCAGACCCAGCAGCGCGCCGAACACCGCGATCACGAGGCTCTCCACGCGGATCATGCGCTTCAGCTGAGCCCGTTGGAGCCCCACGGCGCGCAGCAGCCCCAGCTCACGCGTCCGCTCGACCACCGACAGGGCCAGGGTGTTGATGATGCCGAGGATCGCGATGAGGATCGAGAAGGCCAGCAGCGCGGTGATGAAGTTGAGGATCCCGTTGATCTGGTCGCCCTGCTTCTTGATGAACTCGGCCTGGTCCTCGACGAGCACGTTGGGAAAGCCCGTCAGGGCCTTCTCGACAACGCTCCGGCTCTCGGCGGGGGTCGCGGACGCGGCGCCCTTCACGGCGACGACGACGACCTTCTTGTCGGTGACGTTCCGTGCGAACTCGTTCGCCGTGACGATGTAGCCGCCGGCGAACTGGTTGTTGTCGTAGACGGCACCGAGGGTCATGGGCTGCTCGCCCGTCTTGCCCCACGTGACCTTGATGCTCGAGCCGACCTTGGGGTTGCCGAGGTTCTTGTGCTCGTTCTTCGACACGGCCAGCTCGTCGTCCTTCAGGCCGGCCAGGTCGCCCTGCAGAACCTTGAGCTTGAGGACCTGCTGCAGCGCAGCCGGGTCGACGCCCTGGACGTCGTTCTTGCCCGCCTCGCCGATCTTCGCCGGGGCATCCGTGAAGGCCGCCACCGCGGCGAGCTGTGGCTTGCCCTGCAGGGCAGTCGCCACGTCGGGCGAGAACGGCTGGTACTGGTCGGCGTGCAGGACGTAGTCCGCACCGAACGAGGAGGCCACGACAGCTGTGACGCTCTTCTTCGCACTGGAGCCCAGCGTGCTCATCGCCGCGACGAGGGCAAGGCCGATCATCAGCGCTGCTGCTGTGGTGCTCGTGCGGCGTGGGTTGCGCATCGCGTTTCCACGACCGAGCTTCCCCGGGACGCCGAGCCGGGCGAAGGGCAGTGCCAGCGTGCCGACGATGGGGCGCGCGAAGACGGGGGAGATGACGGTGACGCCGACGAAGCAGAGGACGGCGCCGAGCCCGATGCTCACGACCGCCCCCTGGGCGAGCCCTGAGGCGAACAGCAGACCACCGAGCGCCAGCAAGACTGCGCCGATGCTGGTCCGGACCTTGAGGGACCGGTTCTCCGCAGGGCCGGACTCGCGCAGCGCCTGCACGGGGGCCATCCGGCCGGCCCGCCAGGCGGGGACGGCCGCCGCCACCACGGTGACGAGCACTCCCGTGACCAGGCAGTAGACGATCGTGCGGGTCTCGACGACGGTCCCGCCCTTGGGGATCTCGATGCCGAGCGCGTTCATGATCGCCCGGAAGCCCTTGGCCAGCAGGATCCCCAGAGCGAGGCCGCCGAGTCCTCCCACCAGGCCCACCGCGACTGCCTCGAGCAGCACCGAGCGCAGCACCTGACCGCGAGCGGCCCCCAGGGCCCTCATCAGCGCGAGCTCGCGGGTGCGCTGCGCCACCAGCATCGAGAACGTGTTGAAGATGAGGAAGGCGCCGACGAACAGAGCGACGGCCGCGAACACCTGCAGGAAGGTGTTGAAGAAGCCGAGGCCCTGCTTGATGTCGTCGGACTGCTGCGCCGCGCTCTGGGCGGAGGTGAGCACCTGGTACTTCTTGGCGGGCAGCTCCGCTGCGATCCGGTCGCGCAGGGTCTTGTCCGAGACGCCGGGGTCGGCGGCGATGTCGATCTCGGTCCACGCGCCGGGCGTGCCGAACAGCTTCTGGGCCGAGGGCGGGTCGAAGGCCAGCAGGGTGGCACCGGCCAGGGAGTTCGTCGGCCCGAACCGCGCGACGCCGACGATCGTGGCCTTCTGCTGCGGTCCGTTGCCGAGCACGCCGATGCGGTCACCGATCTTGAGCTTCTGCTTGTCGATGGTGTGCGCGTCCACGAGGACCTGGTCGAGGCCGACGGGAGCTGTGCCCCGCACGATCGTCAGGGTCTCCTGCGGGTTGTCGCGGTGGAAGGAGACGCCGAGCACGGGCGGGCCGGCGCTCTTGTAGGCCTTGCCGCTCGGCAGGATCAGCGTCGTCTGCTGACCGACTGCGCCGATCGCGCTGCTCACGCCGGGCGTCTTGGAGATCTGGTCCAGCACCGACTGGGGGACCGGCTCGCGGTCGTTGGTGGCGTCGAAGCCGGTGCTGTCGAACGCGGACACGCCTTGGACCGTGACCGCGGTTCCCTTGTTGATGGTCGAGAACAGGTTGTCGAAGACCTTGCCGATGCTGTCCGTGAGGACGAAGGCCCCCGAGGCGAACGAGATGCCGAGCAGCACCGAGAGGCTGGCGAGCAGCAGTCGCAGCTTGCGGGCGAGGAGCCCGCGCCAGGTGGCGCGCAGCATCAGTTGACCTCGAACTTCTTCATGCGCTCGAGGACCTTCTCGGATGTCGGGTCCTCCATCTCGTCGACGATCAGGCCGTCGCCGAGGAAGATGACCCGGTCGGCGTACCCCGCCGCGATCGGGTCGTGGGTGACGATCACGACCGTCTGCCCGCGGTCGCGGGCGCTGGCCTGCAGGAACGACAGGACCTCGGCGCCGGAGCGGGAGTCGAGGTTGCCGGTGGGCTCGTCGGCGAAGACGACATCGGGTCGGGTGACGAGAGCACGGGCGCAGGCGACGCGCTGCTGCTGGCCACCGGACAGCTCGGAAGGGCGGTGACCGAGGCGGTCAGCGAGACCGACCGCCTTGACCACCTCGTCGTACCAGGCCTGGTCGGGCTTCTTGCCCGCGATGTCGAGCGGCAGGGTGATGTTCTCGCCGGCCGTGAGGGTGGGCAGCAGGTTGAACTGCTGGAAGACGAAGCCGATGCGGTCGCGGCGCAGCTGCGTGATCTGCTTGTCGCCGAGTCCGACGACCTGCGTCCCGCCGATCTCGATGCTCCCCTCATCGACGGTGTCGAGACCCGCCAGGCAGTGCATGAGGGTCGACTTGCCCGACCCCGAGGGGCCCATGACGGCGACCATCTGACCGGTCGGGACGTCGAGCGAGACGCCGGCGAGCGCCGTCACCGCGGTCTCGTTCTTGCCGTAGGACTTGCGCACGCCCTGGGCACGAACGGCGGGGGAAGTTGTCGAGGTCATGCCGACACCCTCGCACCGGTGCGTGAACGACGTCATCAGGGTTCTCCCCTGAGCAGCGTGTCAGGGCAGGATGCGGGTCATGCCCTTCGACAACCCACGGCTCGCGCGCATCGACCGCCACCTCGCGAAGTACGTCGACGACGGCCGGCTGCCCGGCTGGCAGGTCCAGGTCGCGCAGCACGGCGAGGTGGTGCACTCCTCCACCTACGGCCTCGCCGACCTCGAGACCGGCACGCCGGTGGCCGACGACACCCTCTGGCGCATCTACTCCATGACCAAGCCGCTCACGAGCGTGCTCGCGATGATGCTGTGGGAGGAGGGCGAGTTCCAGCTCACCGACGAGGTGAGCCGGTGGATCCCGGCTTTCGCCGAGGCCAGGGTCTTCGACAAGGGCTCGGCGACCAGCCCGTTCCTCGTACCCGCGGTCGAGCCCGTGCGGATGTGGCACCTGCTCACCCACAGCTCGGGTCTGACGTACGGCTTCATGCAGCACCACCCGGTCGACGCCCTCTACCGCGCGGCCGGCTTCGAGTTCGGCTGGCCCAAGGGCTGCGACCTGGCTGCCGCGAGCGATGCGTGGGCCCGGCTGCCGCTGAAGTTTCAGCCGGGCACGGCCTTCGGGTACGGCGTCAGCACTGACGTCCTCGGGCGGGTGATCGAGGTCATCACCGGCAGGCGCCTCGACGAGGCGATGCATGAGCGGATCCTCGGTCCGCTCGGCATGACCGACACGCGCTGGTGGGTCGAGGGCGCCGACGTGAAGCGGACGGCCGCCCTCTACGCGGCCTTCGAGGGCAAGGCGATCCGGTACGACGTGCTGGGTGCCGCCGCGTTCACCGAGCCCCTCGGGCACTCCGGTGGCGGCGGGCTCATCAGCACGGCGAGCGACTACCAGCGCTTCATGGACGCGGTCCTCGACAGCTCGCTGCTGGCGCCGCGGACGCTCGAGCTGATGACCCGCAACCACCTGCCTGGCGACCTCGCCGAGTGCAACAGCGGAGGCTTCGCCGAGACGGTGCTGGACGGTATCGGCTTCGGTCTCGGGTTCGCCGTGGTGTTGGACCCCGTGCCGTCGCGCAGCGCGTCGTCGGTCGGCGAGTTCTACTGGGGCGGTCTTGCCTCGACCGCGTTCTGGATCGACCCCTCGACGGGCGTCACGGCGAGCTTCTACACGCAGCTCGTCCCGAGCTCCACGTACCCGATCCGGGCCGAGCTGCGGCAGCTCGTCTACAGCGCGCTGCTCTGAGCGGCCGCTGCTAGATCAGGTGCTTGCGGCGCAGCTGGCCGAGGCTGACGACCCCGGCCACGACCGGCAGCCAGTGGCCCGCCGTGCGGTAGACCGCCACCGCGGTCACCGCGGTCTCCCACTGCATGCCGAGGGCTGTGAGCCCGGCGACCAGCGCGGCCTCGATGGGTCCGACGCCACCGGGCGAGGGGACGGCGGAACGGGCTGCCGCTGAGCCCAGCAGCGTCACGAGCAGCGCGTCGAGCTCGATGTGACCGCCGACGGCGTGGACGGCGCCCTGGAGCGTGATGAGCTGCGCCGCGGTGACGCCGACGCACCCGACGACGAGAGAGGCGGCGCAGCGAGGCTGGCGCACGACGTCCCAGACGGCCTGCGTGAAGCGGCCGGCGGACTCGACGATGCGGCGGCGGGTCTTGTGCATGAACACGGTGGCGAGACCGACCAGGCAGACGAAGGCGACCGCGAGCCGGATCGTCGTGTCGTTCGACGGCAGCTGGTCCATGCCGACCGTGCTGGCGGTGATGGCCGTGATCGCCGTCGCGCACAGGGCCCCCACGCCGGTCCGCAGCCCGGCTGCGGCCGCCGCCTGCTCGGCCGACAGGCCTGACTTGCGGTGGATGCGGAGCATCATGAGATTGCCGCCGATGCCCGCTGGGGTGACCGCGTTGGCGGCGGTCGTCGCGAGCACGGCCGGTACGGCGCGCCTAGCGCTCAGGGCGACGGGGCGCGAGCCGTTGAGCGCCAGGGCCGAGCAGCCGACCAGCAGGGTGCTTCCGAGCACCGCCTGGAGCAGCCCGGCGAGGTGCAGCCGGATGCCGAAGGCGAGCGGGACGGCGACGCTGGCGACCGCCAGGAGGAGGCCGAGCGCGACAACGCCGCGCATCCGTGAGCTGGGCACCCTCCATCATCGGCGGGGGGACCTTGCTTCTGGATGAGGAACTGCTGAATGCGTCCTGTCAGGTGACGAACTTCTCGTGTCACAAGCGGACACATCACCCCAGAGTGGACACCGCTTCGTCCAGAAGGCCCTGAAGGTCGGCTTCCGGATCGGTGAGCCACTGCTCGTACGCCGCCACGCAGCAGGCGAGGACCTGGTGCGCCAGCAGCTGGCAGCGGAAGTCACCGGCGTGCCGCCCGGTGCGGCTGGCGACGTGCTGCGCGACGACCTCGCGCCAGCCCGCGTACCGCAGCGTGCTGTGCGCCTGCAGCGCCGGCGTGTGCAGGACCATGGCCATCCGGACCCGGTGCTGCGCCTCCGCCCCGTCGGGCAGCAGGTTGAACGCCTTGACCGCCTCCTTCAGCCCGGCCATGAGGGGGGCGTCGGACGGGAGGGCGGCGAGCTGCGTCCGGAAGTGCGCGAGCGCCAGCTCCCAGTCACCCCACCCGACGTCGTTCTTGCTCGCGAAGTAGCGGAAGAACGTGCGGCGACCGATCCCGGCGGCCTCGGCGACGTCGTCCACGGTCGTGCGGTCGAAGCCGCGCTCGGCGAACAGCTGCAGCGCGATGAGCTCGAGCTCCTCGCGCGTCGTGACTGCCGGGCGTCCCTGTTTCACGGTCCCCACTTGTTAGTTGCACTCGGTGCCGTTATGTTCGCAGAACCTGTGACGGCCGTCACGGGCTTCGGTCACACAGGAGGACAGCATGGACGAGAACGAGGGCGTCATCGAGGACGGGCCCGAGGTCGTCACCGAGGCTGTGCCGGCGGTCGTCTCGGACGAGCTGGTCGAGGACGTCTCCATCGACGGCATGTGCGGCGTCTACTAGCCGTGCTCACCCTGCACCCGAAGGTCTCGGTGCGGCCCGAGCCGTTCGGCGCCCTGCTCTACCACTTCGGCACCCGCCGGCTGTCCTTCCTCAAGGACCGTCGGCTGCTCGACGTGGTCCGGCGCCTCGACGGCACGGTGTCCCTGGACGAGGCGCTCGCCGACATCCCCCCTGGTGAGCTCGCGTCCTTCCGGTCCGCGCTCGGCACCCTCGAGCAGACCGGGATGCTCCACCACCCTGCGACGCCGCCCGCTCCGCAGGGACCCCGGACATGAAGCTCGTCGATCACTTCGCCACCGGGCTGGACGCACCCATCTGCCTGACCTGGGAGCTCACGTACGCCTGCAACCTCGCCTGCCTGCACTGCCTGTCCTCGTCCGGCCGTCGCGACCCGCGCGAGCTGTCGACCGAGGAGTGCAAGGCGGTCATCGACGAGCTTCAGCGGATGCAGGTCTTCTACGTCAACATCGGCGGCGGCGAGCCGACGGTCCGCTCCGACTTCTGGGAGCTCGTCGACTACGCGACGGCGCACCAGGTGGGGGTGAAGTTCTCCACCAACGGCGTCCGCATCGACCAGGCGGCCGCGGAGCGGCTCGCGGCCTCGGACTACGTCGACGTGCAGATCTCGCTCGACGGGGCGACGGCCGAGGTCAACGACGCCGTACGAGGTGACGGATCGCATGAGATGGCGGTCCGCGCTCTCGGGCACCTGCAGGACGCCGGCTTCCGGGACGCCAAGATCTCGGTGGTCTGCACCCGGCAGAACATCGGGCAGCTGGACCTGTTCAAGGAGCTCGCCGACCGCTTCGGCGCCACGCTGAGGCTGACGCGGCTGCGCCCCTCGGGCCGCGGCGCGGACGTCTGGGACGACCTGCACCCGCTGCCGCACCAGCAGCGCGAGCTCTACGACTGGCTCGTCGCCCACGGCGACAACGTGCTCACCGGCGACTCCTTCTTCCACCTCTCCGCGTTCGGGTCGGCACTACCTGGGCTGAACCTCTGCGGAGCCGGGCGCGTCGTCTGCCTCATCGACCCGGTCGGCGACGTCTACGCCTGCCCGTTCGCGATCCACGACGAGTTCCTCGCCGGCAACCTGCGCGACGCCGGGTTCCAGGCCGTCTGGCAGGGTTCCGAGCTGTTCGCCGAGCTCCGCAAGCCGCAGACGGGTGGCGCCTGCTCCTCCTGCCAGCACTACGACTCCTGCCAGGGAGGGTGCATGGCCGCCAAGTTCTTCACGGGGCTGCCGCTCGACGGCCCCGACCCGGAGTGCGTGCAGGGGTACGGCGAGACGGCGCTGGCCTCGGTCGGTGGTCGTGAGGTCCCCAGGCCGACCGGGGACCACAGCCACAAGGGCGGCGTCCGCGGCGGTCCCGTCATGCTCACCCTCTCGACCCGCCGCCCCGACAGGCAGCCCGAGCGAGCCTGTGAGGAGAACCCGCTCGCGGGTCTGACCGTCTGATGCTGACCGAGCCGTTGCCCCTCGGCACCCGGACGGCACCGTCACGGGTCGTCTTCGGGCCGCACGAGACCAACCTCGGTCGGGACCGCGCACTGTCGGACCGGCACGTCGCGTACTACCGCGAGCGGGCTCGCGGGGGCTCCGGCGTGATCGTCGTCGAGACCGCCTCCGTCCACGACTCGGACTGGCCGTACGAGCGGGCGCCGCTGGCGTCCGACTGCGGTCCGGGCTGGACCGCGATCGCGACCGAGTGCGCGCCGGCGCTGGTGCTGGCATCGCTCGGCCACACCGGCGGCCAGGGCTCGTCGGCGTACTCGCAGCAGGCGCTGTGGGCGCCGTCGCCGGTGGCCGATGCCGTCTCCCGCGAGCTGCCGATGGTCATGGACGACGTCGAGATCGCCGCCCTGACAGCCGGTTTCGGCGCTGCGGCCCGCCTGGCCGTGGAGTCCGGGTGCGCCGGGGTCGAGATCGAGGCCGGTGACCGCTCGGTGCTCCGGCAGTTCCTGTCTGGCATCACCAACCAGCGCGGCGACGACTACGGGTCGGACCGGGCTCGCCTGCTCTGCGAGGTGATCGCGGCCGTGCGCGAGGCGGTCGGCGACGGGATCGTCGCGCTGCGGCTGTCCTGCGACGAGCTCGCGCCGTGGGCGGGGGTCACCCCGGCGCACGCGCTGGCGCTCGTACGCGACCTGCCCGTCGACCTGCTGACCGTGGTGCGCGCCGGGCCCTACGCCGGCTCTGCCTACCGCCCGGACGCCCACGCGCCGGAGGGCTTCAACCGCGACCTGTGCGCGTCGATCAAGGCAGTCGCACCATGCCCGGTCGTGCTCCAGGGGTCGGTCGTCTCTGCGGCCTTCGCGTCCGCAGCGCTTGCGGACGGGGTGTGCGACCTGGTCGAGATGACCCGCGCCCAGATCGCCGACCCGGCGCTCGTCGGGACCCTGCGCCTGGGCGGGTCACCCCGCCCCTGCGTGCTCTGCAACCAGGCCTGCCGCGTCCGGGACGCGCGCAACCCGATCGTCTCCTGCATCGGCGAGCCCCGCTCGGGCTACGAGACCCGCGACCCCGAGGTCCCGCAGCACCAGGGTGCTGCCGACGTCGGAGCTGTGCTCGTCGTCGGAGGCGGACCGGCCGGACTGGAGTGCGCGAGAGTCCTTGCGCTGCAGGGGTTCTCGGTCGAGATCCGGGACTCCAGCAGTGAGCTCGGCGGCGCGCTGCGCGAGGCCGCGCTCGGTGCCGGCCGGTCCCGGCTGACCGACCTCGTCGACTGGCTCGCGGCCGAGTGCGCGCGGCTCGGTGTGAAGGTCTCGCTCGGCCACGCGGTTGACGCCGAGGAGATCGCCGCCTTCCCCGGAGCCGTGGTCCTGGCGTCGGGGTCCTGTCCCGGCTCGGAGCGGATCGACGCCCGGGCGGCCCTGCGCGGAGAGCTGCCGGCGGACGGTCCCGTGCTGGTGCACGACCCGATCGGCGGGCCGATCGGGGTCAGCGTCGCGGAGAAGCTCGCAGCTGACGGGCGCGACGTGCGCATCGTGACGCAGGACCCCGTCGTCGGCACGCTGCTGTCAATGACGGGTGACCTCGCTGACTGCAACACCCGGCTGCAGCAGGCCGGCGTCACGCGGGAGCTGAAGTCCCTGCTGCGCAAGCAGACCGGGGACCAGGCGCTGCTCGAGGACGTCTGGACCGGATCGCAGCGCTGGGTACCGGCAGGCGTCGTCGTGGACTGCGGACCACTGCTGCCGCAGGAGGACCTCTACACGACCGGGATGCTGCGGGCCGGTGACTGCGTCGCGCCCCGCACCGTTCTCGAGGCCGTGCTCGAGGGCCGACGCGTCGCCCTGGAGCTGGCTCGATGAGCCGCTACCCGCACCTGCTGTCCCCCCTTCGCGTCGGGCCACTGACGGTGAAGAACCGGGTCGTCTTCTCGGCGCACCTCACCAACTACGCCAAGGACGGCAAGCCGTCCGAGCAGCACGCCGCCTACTACGCCGCCCGTGCGGCCGGCGGCGCGGGGCTGATCATCACCGAGGAGCACAGCACCCACGTCACGGACTGGCCCTACGAGAAGCTCATCCACGGCTTCGACCCTGCCGTGGTCCCCGGCTACCGGAGGATCACGGAGGCGGTCCACGCGCACGGGGTACCGATCCTGGCCCAGCTCAACCACAACGGCGGCCAGGCCTCGTCGATGTTCAGCCGGCTGCCCGTCTGGGCCCCGTCCCCCGTACCCGACCCGCTCTTCCGCGAGGTGCCCAAGGCGCTCGAGCCCCACGAGATCAAGGCCGTCGTCGACGGCTACGCGCTGGTCGCCGAGCACTGCATGGCCGGCGGGTTCGACGGCGTGGAGCTGCAGTGCAGCCACTCGTCCATCGTGCGCGGGTTCCTGTCGCCCGCGACCAACAAGCGCACGGACGCCTACGGCGGCATCCTCGAGAACCGGGCCCGTCTGCTGCTCGAGATCGTCGCCGCCGTCCGCAACGTGATGGGGCCGTCGAAGGCGCTCGGCGTGCGGCTCTGTGGTGACGAGCTCATCGAGGGCGGCACGACGATCGAGGAGGCCGTGGCCGTTGCCCAGATGGTCGACGCCATCGGGCAGGTCGACTACATCAACACCTCGATCGGGGTGGCGACGGCGACCCTCTACATGATCGAGGCATCGATGCAGGTGCCGCCGGGCTACGCGATGTTCATCCCGTCCGCCATCCGCGAGGCGGTCTCCATCCCGGTCGTCGGCGTGGGGCGGTTCAAGGACCCGACCCAGGCCGAGCGGGCCCTCGCCGCCGGTCAGGCCGACCTCATCGGGGTCGTGCGCGGGCAGATCGCCGACCCCGACTTCGTGCGCAAGGCGCGCTCCGGTGCCGCGCAGGACATCCGCACCTGCCTGTCCTGCAACCAGGAGTGCGTCGGACGGATGGGGCTGAACCGCTGGCTCGGCTGCATCGAGAACCCCCGCACCGGTCGCGAGGCGGTGGTGCTGCCGATGCCGACCCGCCGGTCGCAGCGCGTCCTCGTCGTGGGCGGTGGACCCGCCGGGCTGCAGGCTGCCGTGACAGCCGCCGAGCGCGATCCCCACGTGACCCTGTTCGAGACGGCCGAACGGCTCGGGGGTCAGGTCCCGGTGGCTGCGTCCGTCCCCTCGCGGGCCGAGTTCCTGGACATCACCCGCAACCTGGTCGCCGCTGCCCAGCGGCTCGGCGTCGACGTGAAGCTGCTGCACGAGGCCAGCGCGGAGGAGATCGCCGGCGAGGCGCCGGACGCCGTGATCCTCGCGACCGGCGCCGTGCCCCAGAAGCCTTGGTGGGCAGGCGATGTGGTTCAGGTCGTCGATGTGCGCGACGTCCTCGAGGGACGGGTGCAGCCGAAGGGCCGGGTGCTCCTCGTCGACGAGCTCGGCTTCCACCAGGCGACCTCGGTCGCGGAGCTGCTGGCCGACCGCGGCTGCTACGTCGAGATCGCGACGCCGGGCATGGTGGTCGGCCAGGACCTCGGCATCACGCTCGACCTGGAGACCTGGAACGTGAAGGCGTCCGCGAAGGGCATCGAGCAGCTCACCGACGTCGTGCCGATGAACGCGGCTGAGGGCATCACCGTGACGCTGCAGCACCACCCCACCGGCACTGACCTGACGCGCACGGTCGACTGGGTCGTCTGCGCCGTCCAGCAGCGGGCGGACGACGCCCTGTGGCACGCCCTCAAGGGCTCGCCGTTCCCTGTCCTGCGCGCCGGTGACTGCGTCGCTCCCCGCCGCGCTCATGCCGCCGTCGTCGAGGGCCACCGAGCGGCGGTCTCCCTGTGACTGTGACGACCGCCCACAAGGGGGAGCACCCCGTCGAGGCGCTGCAGGTGAGCAGGCTGGCGCTCGTCATCGTCCGGGCCGGGGTGCTGCCCGCCGGAGCCGCCGAGGTCGTCGCCGAGGCCGGCAACCGGGTGCTGCTCGTCGGGTCGGGTACGGCAGAGGCGGCTGCTGAGCTCGGGGCGGCGCGTGCCTGGCACGCCGAGACCGCGGGCGCCGCTCCCGCGGGGCTCGCCGCCGCGCTCGCGCCTCTCCTGCAGGACGTCCGGATGATCGTGCTGCCGGCGAGCCCCGACGGCCGTGACTTCGCACCGCGCCTGGCAGCCGCCCTCGGCCGGCCGCTGCTCGCCTGGGCGACCGAGGCGAAGGTCGACGACGAGGGCGTCTCCGCGACGCTGTCACGGCTCGACGGCCGGCTCGACGTGGACGTCCGCTGCGACGAGGCGTGCGTGGTCACCCTGGTCCCGGGCGCGCGCAACCCACTGCCACCGAGCAACGGCGAGGTGTTCGAGGTCGTCCTGGACGTCCCGCACGGCGTCGACGCCGAGCGCCTCGCGGTCCTCGAGCCGCACCCGGAGACGATGGACCTCGCAGAGGCCGAGCGGGTCGTGGGTGGCGGCGCCGGCTTGGTGCGCAGCGACGAGGACGCCGTGGGGACCTTCGCCCTGCTGCGCGCCGTCGCTGCCCGCCTCGGAGCGACGACGGGCGCGACCCGGGTCATCACCGACGCGGGCTGGATGCACCACGACCGGCAGATCGGCACGACCGGGGTCAGCATCTCCCCCGACCTCTACATCGCGTTCGGCGTCGCGGGCGCGAGCCAGCACACCGGCGGGCTGGGCAGCCCCAAGCACGTGGTGAGCGTCAACACCGACCCCGCGTGCCCCATGACGGCCATGGCCGACCTCGGTCTCGTCACCGACGCGCGTGCCCTCCTCGAAGAGCTCGCCGACCGGCTGGGGGTCCAGCCGTGACCGACGTGATCGTGGTGGGAGCCGGGCCGGCCGGCTCGGCGGCCGCTCTTCTGGCAGCGCGCGACGGTCTCGACGTGGTGCTCCTCGAGCGCGGCCCCTTCCCGGGCAGCAAGAACGCCTACGGCGGCGTCGTCTACGGCCGGGTCCTGGACGAGGTGCTGCCGAACTGGTGGGACGAGGTGCCGGTGCAGCGCTGGGTCACCCGACGCTCGACGATGGTGCTGACCGAGGGCCGGGCCCTGACCGTCGACTTCCGCAGCACCGACTGGGGGAAGGCGCCGTACAACGGCTGCACGACGTTCCGGGCCGACTTCGACTCCTGGCTCGCCGGCAAGGCCGTCGAGGCGGGCGCGCAGCTGGTCACCAGCACCGTCGCGACCGGGCTCGTGGTCGAGGGCGACCGGGTCGTCGGTGTCCGCACGGACCGGTCCGACGGGGACCTGCGGGCCCCGCTCGTCATCGCGGCCGACGGCGTGAAATCCTTCCTGGCCAAGGAAGCAGTGCTGCTGCCACGCACCCAGGCGAAGCACCTGACGCTCGGGGTGAAGGAGGTGCTGTCGCTGCCGCGCGAGGTCATCGACGAGCGCTTCGGCGTCCGTGGCAACGAGGGCGTCGACGTCGAGATCCTCGGCTGCACCCGAGGCATCCCCGGGGGTGGCTTCGTCTACACGAACCGCGACTCGATCAGTGTCGGCGTCGTCGTCAGCGTCGAGCACCTTGCGGCCGCGAAGGTCCGCGCCGAGGACCTCGTCGCCGACCTCAAGGCCCACCCCGCCGTCGCCCCCTGGGTCGAGGGCGCGGACCTGAAGGAGTACACCGCGCACCTCATCCCCGAGGGCGGCTACGACCACCTGCCGCCGCTGAGCACGCCCGGCATGCTCGTCACGGGGGACGCCGCCGGGCTCTGCCTCGCGGCGGGCATCTGGCTCGAGGGGGTCAACTTCGCCATCGGGTCGGGCCTCGAGGCGGGCCGACATGCCCGTCGGATCATCGAGACCCGGGACGAGAAGCCCTACCGCGCGGCGCTCGAGGAGACCTTCGTGCTCCAGGACCACAAGCGGCTTCGAGGTGCTCCAGGGGTGGTCCTCAGCGAGCGCGTTCAGCAGCAGTACCCGGGCCTGATCGCGGATCTCGTGCAGGGCCTGTTCACGGTGACCAACCCGACGGCCAAGCCCGGGGTCGTGAAGCTGCTGCGGGCGGCCGCGAAGAACAACGGTGTCAAGCTGCGTCACCTGATGACCGACGGGCTCCGAGGCGGGAAGGTGTTCCGGTGACCGGCTACGACGGGATCTCGTTCGACGACCGCATGGAGACGGTCGAGTTCAGGGTCGCTGAGCGGGCGCACATCGTCGTCGACAGCGACGTCTGCCGGTCATGCACGACCAAGGCCTGCGTCACCGCCTGCCCCGCCAACCTGTTCGCGCCGACGAGCGACGGCGGCATCCTGTTCAACTACGAGCAGTGCTTCGAGTGCGGCACCTGCTACCAGGTCTGCAACGCCGAGGGCGCCCTCACGTGGACCTACCCCGACGGGGGTCACGGGGTCGTGTTCCGGCATGGCTGAGCCACGTCTGGTCGCCGTGCTGGCCAGGTGCAGTGACCTCCGCGTCGAGGTCGACGCGCTCACCGGCGCCGTCAGCCGCGATGCTCGCACGGTCGCCTTCAGCTCGTCGGACGCCGCGGCGATCGAGCACGGCCTGCAGCTCGCGAGTGCTTGGGGCGCAAGGACTCTCGTCCTCACTGCAGGTGGGCCCGAGTGCGACGGTCCGCTGCGTGACGTGGCCGCCCTGGGCGCCGAGGTGCGTCGGGTGGCGACGCACGGGTCCTACGTCGAGGAGCTCGCCGCGGACGAGCGTGCGCTCGCCCGTGCGATGGTCTCCGCCATGGGCGAGCGCCCCGACCTGGTGCTCTGCGCGGACCGCTCCGCCGACCGCGGCACCGGCGCGCTGCCGGCCTTCGTCGCGCACGAGCTCGGCGTGGTGCAGGCTCCGGGTCTGGTGAGCCTGGAGCGCGACGGCAACGAGCTGATCGCCGAGCGCCGGCTGGACTTCGGCCGGCGCGAGCGGATGCGGGTGCCGCTGCCCGCCGTGTGCTCCGTCGAGGCCGCGGGGACCCGGTTGCGTCGCGCGTCGCTGCCGGCCTCCCTGGCGGCAGCCCGTTTCGAGGTCCCTGTCGCCGAGGTGGCGGTCCCCGGTCCTGCGGTGCGGGTGCTGGGCAGCCGGGCAGCCCGCCCCCGGCCACGGCACCTGCCCGCGCCCACCGGTTCGAGCCGCGAGCGGCTGCTCGCCCTGACCGGCGCGCTGCTCAGCCACGAGCCGCCGACGGTCATCGGCCCGGTCGACGCGTCCGGTGCCGCTGACGCGCTGCTCGAGTTCCTCGCCAGGAACGGGTACCTGTCCGAGGCCCGCACGGGGTACGCGGCCTCATGACGCGTCTCGGGGACCTCATGTGGCCGCGGGTCGAGGCGGAGGTCCTCGTGGTGCCCCTCGGGTCCACGGAGCAGCACGGTCCGCACCTTCCCCTGTCGACCGACACCGACATCGCGCAGGCTCTCGCCCACGGGCTGGCCGTCCGGCGCAGCGACGTGCTGGTCGCCCCCGCCGTCCCCTACGGCGCGAGCGGCGAGCACGCCGGCTTCGCGGGCACGCTGTCGATCGGCCACGACGCCCTCGAGCTGCTGCTCGTCGAGCTGGTCCGCTCCGCCACCGACACCTTCCCGCACGTGCTCCTCGTCAACGGCCACGGCGGCAACGTCGCCGCGCTCAGCGCCGCCTGCGCGCGGCTCCGCGACGAGAGCCGTGACGTCCTCGTCTGGAGCCCGGGCTGGCGCGGTGACGCCCACGCCGGCCGCACGGAGACCAGCCTGCAGCTGGCCCTCGACGCCAACCGGGTCGGCAGCTCGCGCGACCCGGGCGCGACGGACAGCCTCGCGGACCTGATGCCGGCGCTGCGCCGTGGAGGCCTGCGCGCGGTGACGGACAACGGCGTCCTCGGCGACCCGACAGGTGCCACGGCGGAGGAGGGGCAGGCGCTGCTCCTCGAGGCCCTCGACGAGCTGGAGAAGACCGTGATCGCCTGGCTGACGACGGACTCCGCATGAGGACCGCGCTCGTCACGGGAGCCGCGCGCGGCATCGGTGCAGCAACAGTGCGGGCACTCGTGAACGAGGGCTGGAACGTCGTGGCGACCGACCGCTGTGCCGACGACCCCCGGCTGCCCTACCCGCTGGGCACGCGTGCCGAGCTGGAGTCGCTCGCCGGTCCCACCGTCACGACGCTCGTCGCCGACACCACCAGCGGGGGGGACCTGCGCAACGCGGTCGCGGTGGCGGAGGAGACCTACGGCGGCCTCGACGCGGTGCTGGCCGTCGCCGGGGTCGTCGCTGGGGGCGTCCCGTTGTGGGAGCAGCCCGAGGACGAGGTGGCCGCCGTCCTGGACGTCGACCTGCTGGGGGTCCTGACGCTGGCCCGGGTGACCGTGCCGGCGCTGCTGCGAAGGCCGGCGCCGAGGTCGGGGCGGTTCGTCGCGGTCTCGAGCGCGGCCGCGACGCGCGGTCTACCGATGCTCAGCGCCTACTGCGCCGCCAAGGCAGGGGTGAACGGCCTCATCCGTGGCCTCGCCGCCGAGCTGCGGGGCACCGGGATCACGGCGTCCTGCGTGAGCCCCGGCTCGACGCGCACCCCCGTCCTCGAGGAGAGCGCCCGGCTCTACGGCCTCGCGGACGCCGAGCACTTCGCCCGCCAGCAGCCGCTCGAGCGGCTGCTCGAGCCCGAGGAGGTCGCTGCTGCGCTCGTGTGGCTCGCCAGTGAGCAGAGCTCGGGGGTCACCGGGGCCGACGTCGCGGTCGATGGCGGCCTTGCGCTCTGAGCTGGACGGCCGGACCGTCCGGCTCCGGGACGGCCGCTCCTTCCTGAGCCCCACCGGGCGGCTGCTGCGCTTCGCGCGGCCTCCGGCCGGCGTCCCCCACCAGCTCGTCGCGGCGGGATCGGCGCACCCGTTGCCCGGGCCGGTGCCCGCCGACGACGTGACCGTCGTGGTGCCCGTCCACAACCGGCTACCTGCCCTCGAGCGCTGCCTTGCAGCCCTGACGGGTCGTGACGTGATCGTGGTCGATGACGGCTCCGCCGATCCCCTCGCTGTCGAGGACCTCGCCCCTGATGCGCGGATCGTCCGTCGCCCGAACGGTGGTCCCGCGGCCGCCCGCAACAGCGCACTTCCCCTGCTGCACAAGCAGTTCGTGGCCTTCCTGGACTCCGACTGCGTTCCGCCCGCGGACTGGCTCGAGCTGCTGCGCGGTCACTTCGCCGACCCGCGGGTCGGCGCGGTCGCACCGCGGGTCACCGGTGGGCTGCGCTCTCCGCTCGACCTCGGCTGCCGTCCTGCTGACGTGCGCCCGGGCGCCCACGTCGCCTACGTCCCGACGGCTGCCCTCGTCGTACGCAGGGCGGCGCTGACCCGCTTCGACGAGGCCCTGAGGTACGGCGAGGACGTCGACCTCGTCTGGCGGATGGTCGAGCAGGGCTGGACGATCCGCTACGACCCGCGGGTCGAGGTCCGGCACGAGGAGCCCGCACAGCTGTCGGACCGGCTCGCTCGACGGTTCCGCTACGGCACGTCCGCGGCTCCTCTCAGCCGCCGGCACCCGGGCGCGGTGACCCACCTGGTCCTCCCGCCGTGGCCGACTGCTGCGGTCGTGGCACTGCTGGTCGGGCGGCCGCTCGTCGCGGCCGGCGCGGCAGCGGTCACCTACCAGCGGCTGCAACGGCACCTGCACGACCCAGGTGCGAGCGCTCGCGTCACCGGCCGGGCCGTCAGCGGCACGGCTCAGGGGCTCGGCCGTGCACTCGCGATGACCGGACCGCTGGCCTGGGCCGCCGGCTGGCGTCGCCCCCAGCTGCTGGGGCTGATGGCCCTCCCGCTCGTCCTCGAGCAGCTCGAGCGCCGACCCGGCGCCGACCCGTTCCGCTACGTGGGCGAGGGGCTGCTGGAGCAGGCCGCCTACGGGGCCGGCGTGGTTGCCGGGTGCGTGCGGGAGCGCACCTGGCGACCGCTGGTCCCGCGGCTGCGTGCCTCAGAGCGGTAGCGCCAGCACCGTTCCCGGCTGCAGGTAGCCGAAGCGGTCGAGCGCTGCCGGGTTGGAGGCCAGGACCAGCCGCACCCCGAGGGCCACGGAGTGATCGTCGGCGACGATGCCCTTGTGCCGCAGGGCATCGGTCACCACCGACCAGACGGTCTCGCCCGGGCGGACCTGGTGCACCACGGGGATCACCCGGCCCAGCACGTGCCCGATCCGCTCGATGTCGGTGCGCACGTCGACGAGCCGCTGGCCCTTCAGGCCGGAGGTCGGCAGCGCGTCGAGGACGATGCCGAGCCGCCGGGCCGAGGCCGGCCCGTCCCGACGGACGACGGCGTCGTGTGCGGCCGACACGAGGTCGCGCAGGTGCCCCCGTCCGAGGCTGTCGCGCAGCTGGGCGAGCTGGGGCCCGGCGCCGAGCACCGTCACGACCCGGGTGGTGGTGGCCACGCGCCCGGTGCTGTCCCGGCCGCTGGTGCAGGTGACCGTCGTGCGGCTCGGGGTGAGGGGCAAGATGGCGGGCGCGCAGTGCGCCGGCAGCCGGTGGCCGCGGTTGTCGACAGCGGTGGCACGCAACGGGTCGGTCGCGCCGTGGTGACCGGTGGCGCGGATCGTCAACGGCCCCTCGACCGACAGCCGAGGCGGGACCGGGGCACGCGGCACGTGCACGATGCCGCTCGCGCTGCCGCCGACGCAGCTCGCGCCCCACTCGACGGCGGTGCCGGGGTCGGGAGAGATGATCGTCGCCGTGGACGTCATCAGCACGCCCTCGGGGATCGGCGGGGTCTCCGACGTCCCGAAGTAGGCGTGCCCCTCGTTCAGCTGGAAGATGCCGGCCCGGGTGACGACGGCGGTCACGACGACGTCGTAGGACCGGTAGCTGACGTTGCTGAACGTCAGGGTCATGTCGTGGCACTCCGCGAGCGGCGGCGGGCCGGCCTCCGCGTGCTGCGTGAGTCCTCCGAGCAGGGTCAGTGCCGTAGCACTGGTCGTCGCCACCTGGCGCCCCCTGCGGCTCACGCCCTCGACGGTACCGCCGGAGAGCCCGAAAAAAGGTGTTCTTCAGGTGCAGGAGATCGGCCCGGCGCGGCGAAACACAGGCCCATCGCGCGACATCCACCGCGGCCCAGGGCTGTGGTCGTCGCATCAGACCAGCGGGGCGCTTCCGGGGGGAGGCGCCCCGCTGCTGTCCGTCACGGGCGCGGTGCGCGCGGTCTCGCGGCGCACCCGGAGCGCGGCCAGCAGCATGCCGGCGGCGAAGCACGCCCCGGCGCCCTCGCCGGCCCGCAACCGCAGGTCCAGGAGCGGCTCGAGGCCCAGCCGGGTGAGGACCTCTGCGTGCGCCCGCTCCCGCGACCGCTGGCCTGCGAGCAGGTGCTGCAGCACCGCGGGTTCGAGCCGGACGGCGCACAGCCCGGCCACCGAGGTCAGCAGCCCGTCAAGGACGATGACCGCGCCCACCTGAGCGGCCCCGAGGGCGACGCCGGTCAGGAGGGCGACCTCGGGTCCGCCCAGCGCAGCGAGCAGCGGGACCACGTCCCGGACGTCACCCACCCGAGCGACGGCTCCTGCGACGACCTCGCGCTTGCGCTCCAGCATCGCGCTGTCGGCGCCCGCGCCCAGGCCGACGACCTCGAGAGCCGACAGGCCGAGCAGCGCGGCGCAGAGGGCCGCGGCCACCGTGGTGTTGCCGATGCCCATCTCCCCCAGAGCCACCAGTCCCCGAGCCCCGTGCTGCCGGCCGAGTGCCCGGCCCCGCTCCACGAGCGCTTCGACCTCAGCGACGGACAGCGCGTCGGCGTGCAGCAGGTCGCCGTGGGAGGAGCCGGCATCGACGACGACCGTGCCGAGACCGGCGGCGGACGCAGCGACGGCGCCGAGAGCCGTTCCCTGCCGCGCCGCGTCGAGGACGTCCGCGGTGACGCTGTCGGGGAACGCGCTGACGCCGAGCGCGGTCACCGCGTGCGTCGCCCCGGCGAGGACGAGGGTGCCGCCGGTCGTGCTGCCGCGACCGAGCGCGACCACCCGGTCCACGGCGCGGTCTAGCACGCCGAGCGATCCCGGCGGCGTCAGGAGCCGGTCCGCCTCGTCGCGCGCGGCAACCACCGAACGCTGGTCGGGTGCCCTCAGCCGGGAGGGCGGCGCGGCCCGCTCGGACCAGCGGTCGGTGAGCAGTACGTCGTCGAGCGGCTGCCTGCGGGACCAGCCGGCGCGCTCGAGACCGGGCCCCGGGGGCCGCTCGTCGGGCCATCCCAGGCAGAGCCAGCCCAGGGTCACGACGCCGTCGGGCAGGTCGAGCAGCCCGCCGAGCTCGTCCGGGTCGAAGAGCGTCACCCAGCCCATGCCCAGCCCCTCGGCGCGCGCCGCGAGCCACAGGTTCTGGATGGCGCAGGCGCACGACCAGAGGTCGGCATCGGGGAAGGTCGCGCGTCCCAGCACCCCGGCTGCCGGGGTACGGCGGTCGCAGCAGACGACGACACCGAGGGGTGCCTCGCGCAGGCCCTCGAGCTGGAGGTCGAGCAGCTGGCGGGCGGCCTCCGGCTCCAGCTGGGCCGCCTGGTCGAGCCTGGCACGGTCGGCCATCCACGCGGCCCGCTCCCGGATCGACGCGTCCTGCACCACCACGAACCGCCAGGGCTGAGAGTGCCCGACCGATGGCGCCGCGTGCCCGGCCTCGAGGACGCGGCGCAGGACTGGCTCCGGGACGGGGTCCGCCCGGTAGCGGCGGACGTCCCGGCGCGCCCGCATCACGTCGTACACGGCAGACCGGTCGCCCTCCGGGAAGGCCCAGGCGTCCGGCGCTGCGGCCCGCTCCGCCGCCGAGGTGGCGTCGCCGATCAGCGGCACGGGTCGGGGCCAGGTCACGGGCCCACCGTAGTCAGCCCAGGCGGCGGCGGTGCCGGACCAGCACCAGTCCGGTGCTGAGCAGCAGCAGGGCGGCCAGGGGCGCGCCGAGGCCACCGGTCGCGGCCAGGCCCGGACCCTTCTGGGGTCTCGCTGTCACGGGGCCCTTGCCCGGGAGCGGCTCGGTCGGCCGAACGGTCTTCGGGACGCCCGTGCCGCCGGCAACGTGGTCGAACGGAGCGGTCGCGTCGACGAGGTTGATGATGCCGGCCGGGTTGGCCTGCGCGGACGCCAGCGTCGTGCCCGCGATGCCCGTGGCGCTGTACATCAGCGCCTTCTTCTTCAGGCCCGGGAACGACGCGTAGGGGACGTGCCAGGTGATCGTGCCGCGCGGCGAGTAGCTGCCGTTGGCGGCGGTCGCGCTGTCGAACACCATGCTGAGCTGCACGGGCGCGCTGGCGACGTCGCCGAGGAAGAACCGGGGCGCCCCGCCCAGCCGGCTCTCCATGCCGACGTAGTAGATGTGGCCGTTGCCCGGCGTGTGCCCGTTGTAGGTCGTGAAGCGCGTGAGCCAGACCCCGGCCGTCGCCGGGCCGAACGTCGTGTCGATGGAGAGGCTCTCCAGCGACTTCATGGTCAGGGTGATGACCAGGCCGTTCTTGTCCTCGGTGACGGCCGTTCCGGTCACGTCGAGGTTGTCGCCGGCCTTGGTGTAGAGGCTGTTCCCGCTGTAGTGGGCGTCGCCGACAGGGTCGCTGACCTTGTCGAAGGGATAGGCGTTGTGGCTCGGTGACTTCCCGGCGATCATCGACGTGCCGCCGACCTGGCGCTGGTAGACGGGCGGGCCGTTCTCGGCGATCGCCCCGGTCGGCCCGGTCGTGAAGCTGTTGGACGTGTCGTCGACGTAGACCACCTCGAGGGCGCCGTCGGTGTCGACACCGAGGTTGAGGTAGTCGCCGAGCGACCGGTCTCCCATGCTGACGGTGCAGGTGGTCCCGGCGGTGCAGATGGGGCCGTACTTCATCGGGTGCTCGCTGGCCGTGACCGTCGCGAAGTGCGGCGCCGTCGCGAGGGCGTCGACCGACTGCGACACCTGCACGTCGAACTCGGCGTGTGCGAGGTCGTCGAACTGGTAGTGGCCCTGCTCGCCCTCCTCGTTGGCGTGGTACCAGGCGACCGCGACCCGGCCGGCGCTGCCAGCGGTGACCCAGGGGAAGGCGTTGGAGCCGCCCTTGCTGACCTGGATCGACCGGCCCCAGGTGTGGCCGCCGTCGTGGGAGACCGACAGGTACACGTTGTAGGGCCCGGCCGCGTTGCCGCTCTTGATCAGCTGGGACGCGTAGACCATGTAGAGGTTGCCGGCGCTGTCCTGCGCGACGGTGTTGAAGTTCGCCGCCCCGCAGATGCCGGGCGCCGACGACGTCTTGTCCGGGCAGATGTCCCGGTTGACGAACACGTCCTTCCAGGTCGCGGTCGTGATGCCGTTCGACGTGACGGGCTTGCCGTAGCTCACCAGGGCACCGTTGCCGTCGCTGGAGCTGTGGGCGATGACGAGCTCGCCGAGCTTGTTGACGACCTGGTTGCCCGGGATCCCCTCCTCGTTGGTGACGCAGTTGACCGCGCCGCCACCGAGGCAGGCCAGGTTGGGGTTGGCGTTGATGACGGGCAGGAAGTTCACGCCGTCGTGGCTGACGGTCTCGACGAGCTGGTTGGTCGGACCGCCGTTCACTCCCGACAGGACCGCGTCGTACTCCTCGTAGATCGCGAAGTCGGGATCGCCCAGCTTGCCGTGGCTCGCGAACCACATCCGGTCGACGGGCGTGTTGGGCGCCGCGGTGCAGGACGTCGAGAACGTCATGCCGGCATCGGTCGTGACCGAGTTCGAGAGGTTCGTGAGGTTCTGCAGGTCCGACAGGTAGAGGTTGTCGCCCGTGTCCTTCGCGAGCTCGGTGTCGCCGCCGCCGACGCAGCTGGCCGGCTTGCCGAAGGCGACGTTGCCCGGGACGAGCTGGAAGCTGTCGCCGTGGTCGAGCGAGCGCCAGACGAACGACTCGCCCTGGCTCGACCCGTTGGGGACCGACGAGAAAACCCGGCCCTTCGAGTCCGTGACGATGTCCGGCTCGAAGCCGGAGCGCTGGTGGTCGATGACCACCTCGTGCCCGAAGCGCAGCGTCGAGCCGGCTGCGGCCTGGGCGGCGGGGGTGGCGAGGCCGGCGACGCTGGCGCCGCCGACGAGGAGGGCTACCGCGGCAACGACGGCGCGCCCGGTGCGGGGGGTTGGCATGCTTCTCTCTTCTGCCCGGGAGCCCTGGATTCCTGCCCGTCCGCCCGAGCCTGACAGGATCGCCTCATGACCGTCTCCCGCACCGTCCACGTCGACGCTCCCGCCACGAAGGTCTGGGAGCTCGTCAGCGACCTGCCGGCCATGGGACGGCTCAGCCCGGAGAACACCGGCGGCTCGTGGCGCGGCGGCGCGACCGGCCCGGCCGTCGGGGCGACGTTCAAGGGCAGCAACCGCAACGGGTCGAGGAGGTGGAGCACCACGGTCAGGGTGCTGCGCTGCGAGCCCGGTACGACCTTCGCGTTCGCCGTCTCCTCGGTGGCCGGGATCCCCGTGAGCGAGTGGAGCTACGACATCGAGGCGGCCGGCGACGGGGCCTGCGAGGTCACCGAGACCTGGACCGACCGGCGCCCCGGCTGGTTCAAGAAGCCGGCCGGCCTGGTCACCGGGGTCATGAGCCGCGACGACGGCAGCACCGCGGAGAACCTCGAGAAGACCCTTGCCGCGGTGAAGGCGCTGGCCGAGGCCCCGTGACACCCGTCCGGCCCTAGCGCGCACCCGCTGCCAGGCCCCACGATGGCGCTGTCCACAGCCGGGCCGCATGCCACGCTCCGTGCCAGTTTCGTGGCACACTGTGACTAGGCCGCCGAGACCAGACAGCCGAGCGCAACCGGGGAAGAGGGGGGCATGAGCGACACCACGACCCCCTCGGCTCTCCTCAAGGTGCAGGGCAGCTCCAGGCTCGCCTTCGGCGCGACGACCGCAGCCCTGGTCACGCTCGCGTCCGGCGGCACCGCGGTCCTCGTCGCCCAGGCCACGCACGGCGTCAGCACGCCGACCTCGCTGCCCTCCGGGGCGCTGCCGCCCGAGGCCGTGACCGGCACCAGCGGAGACCAGCTCGTCGTCGAGCAGCCCGCCGGCACCGCCCCCGCCACGCACGACCCGACCACGGACGCGCTGCACCGGGCCCTCACCCATCGGCCCCAGCCCGGCCGCCGCACGCTGACCGCGCCACTTGTCCCCCTCGGCACCCCCGCGGTGGCGCCGGTCCCGCCGGTCGTGCCGCCTGTGCCGCCTGTGCCGCCTACCCCTGTCGTCCCTGACCCGGTGCCGACGGCCACCCCGAGCACGCCCGTGGTCGTGCCGCCCGTAGTGACGCCCTCGCCGAGCTCCAGCCCGACGCACCCGACGGGCGGTGGGGGCAAGGGCCCGCTGGGCGGAGGTGGCAGCACCGGGAACGGCAGCGGGACCGACGGGGTCCCCACCGGGGAGCCGACGACCCGACCCATTTCCGAGCCCACCGAGCCCACCGAGCCCACCGAGCCCACCGGGCCGACCGGGCCGACCGGCCCCACGACCGAGCCCAACGAGCCGACGGGCGGCCCCACGACCGAGCCCACCACGCCGTCCACCGTGCCGCCGACCAGCCCGCCCACCGACGAGCCCACGACCGCCCCGACGGACCCGCCGACGAGCGGCCCGACCACGGAGCCCACCGACGAGCCCACCGACGAGCCGGCCGACGAGCCGACCGTCCCCCCGACGACCCCGTCGCTCGGGCCGGGCGGCGGCACCGACGGGCGCGAGCACCACGGCCGCCACGGGCACGGCCGGCAGCACGGGACCTCGGTGACAGCGGCGGTGGGCATCCCCGTGACCGTCTCCGCGACGCCCGCGCACCACAGCGAGGGCAGGAGCCGGCACGCCCGTGCCCGGCAGCACGGCAAGGGCCGCCACGCCCGCTAGTAGCCGCACTGCGCGCAGGACGCGCCGGCACCACCGCCGGAGCGGTCCGCACAGCGGGTACGACCCGGGCGCGCGATCTGATCGCGTGCTGTCGCCGTACCGCCTGACGGGCGTGCGCCCCTGAGCGCGAGTCCTGAGCGCGGAGGGCGCACAGATCGGGCACGGCGCACGAACAGGTGTTGCCGTTCGGTCTCACGTGTCGTCAAGATGGCGGCGGAGCACGAGCCGGAGACCCCGGGAGCTCCGGAGGAGTCGCCCCGTGACCGTCCTGCCCGAGGCGAGCACTCCGCTCGTGCAGCTGCTGACACCGGAGGGCGAGCGGCTGCACCACCCCGACTACGACGTCGACCTGAGCGACGACGAGTACCGCGCGTTCTACCGGGACCTGGTCCTCGTCCGGCGCATCGACGCAGAGGCGACGGCTCTCCAGCGGCAGGGTGAGCTCGGGCTGTGGGCCCCGCTGGCCGGGCAGGAGGCGGCGCAGGTGGGCAGCGGCCGGGCGCTGCGGCCGCAGGACTTCGCGTTCCCGACCTACCGCGAGCACGGCGTCGCCTGGTGCAAGGGCGTCGACCCGCTGACGCTGCTCGGGCTGTTTCGCGGCGCGAGCAACGGCGGGTGGGACCCGCAGGAGAAGCGGTTCCAGCTCTACACGATCGTCATCGGCTCGCAGACGCTGCACGCCACGGGCTACGCGATGGGGATCCTCAAGGACGGGGCGGTCGGTGACGCCGACGGCGAGGCGGTCATCGCGTACTTCGGCGACGGCGCCTCGAGCCAGGGCGACGTCAACGAGGCGTTCGTCTGGTCCGCGGCCTACCACGTGCCGATCGTCTTCTTCTGCCAGAACAACCAGTGGGGCATCAGCACGCCGACGTCGACGCAGTCGCGCATCCCGCTCTACAAGCGGGCCGAGGGCTTCGGCTTCCCCGGCGTGCGCGTCGACGGCAACGACGTGCTCGCGTCGTACGCCGTGACGCGGGCCGCGCTCGACGCGGCCCGCACGGGACAGGGCCCGACCCTCATTGAGGCGTTCACCTACCGGATGGGCGCGCACACCACGTCGGACGACCCGACGCGCTACCGGCTGTCGAGCGACCTCGAGGCCTGGAAGCTCAAGGACCCGCTGGAGCGGATGAAGTCCTTCCTGTTCAAGCAGCAGCTGGCGGACGCGACGTTCATCGAGTCGGTCGAGGCCGATGCCGACGCGCTCGCCGCCCGGATCCGCAAGGGCTGCCTCGAGATGCCCGACCCCGACCCGCTCTCGATGTTCGACGACGTCTACGCGGAGCAGACGGTGCTGCTGGAGGAGCAGCGCGAGGAGCTGGGGACCTATCTCGCCGGCTTCGTGGGAGGGGGGCACTGATGCAGCTCACGCTTGCCAAGGCGCTCAACGAGGGGCTCCGCGCCGCGATGGAGCGCGACCCCAAGGTCGTCCTGCTCGGGGAGGACATCGGCAAGCTCGGCGGCGTCTTCCGCGTCACGGACGGTCTGCAGAAGGACTTCGGTGAGGCCCGGGTCTTCGACACGCCGCTGGCCGAGTCGGGCATCGTCGGCACGGCGATCGGTCTCGCGATGCGCGGCTACCGGCCGGTGTGCGAGATCCAGTTCGACGGCTTCGTCTACCCGGCCTACGACCAGATCGTCAGCCAGCTCGCGAAGATGCACGCGCGCTCCAAGGGGTCGGTCGCGATGCCCGTCGTCATCCGCATCCCCTACGGCGGCGGCATCGGCGCGGTCGAGCACCACAGCGAGTCGCCCGAGGGCTACTTCGTGCACACCGCCGGGCTGAAGGTCGTGTCGCCGTCGAACCCGGCCGACGCGTACTTCATGATCCAGCAGGCCATCGCCTCGAACGACCCGATCGTGTTCTTCGAGCCCAAGCGGCGGTACTGGGAGAAGGCCGACGTCGACACCGACGCCACGCCGGATCCCCTGTGGGCAAGCCGGATCGCCCGCGCCGGGAGCGACCTGACGCTCGTCGCCTACGGGCCGATGGTGAAGACCTGCCTCGACGCGGCCGCGGCCGCGGAGGAGGAGGGCCGCTCGATCGAGGTCGTCGACCTGCGGACGGTCTCGCCCCTCGACTTCGACACGATCCGGGAGTCGGTACGACGGACGCGACGGGCCGTCGTCGTGCACGAGGCGCCCCGGACGCTGGGTGTCGGGTCGGAGATCGCGGCGCGGCTCTCGGAGGAGCTCTACTACGAGATGGAGGCCCCGGTGCTGCGGGTGACCGGGTTCGACATCCCCTACCCGCCCTCGCGGGTCGAGGAGGAGTACCTGCCCGACCTCGACCGGGTGCTGCACGCCGTCGACCGAAGCCTGGCCTACTGATGAGCCGGCTACGCGACTTCGTGCTGCCCGACCTCGGTGAGGGCCTCACCGAGGGCGAGATCCTGCAGTGGCTGGTCGCGGTGGGGGACACCGTGACCCTCAACCAGCCGATCGTCGAGGTGGAGACCGCCAAGGCCGAGGTCGAGATCCCCTCGCCGTTCGCCGGCGTCGTCACGGCCCTTCACCGGCAGGCAGGCGAGGTCGTCGACGTCGGCGCGGTCATCATCAGCTTCGACACCGAGCCCGGCGCTGGTCCGCTCGACCTGGTGCCCGACCCGCCGAGGGCCGAGGGCGCCCTCATCGGCGAGGTCGGTGCCAACGGGCGCACCGCCACCCTCGTCGGCTACGGCCCGCGGTCCGGGCCGTCCAAGCGCCGGGCGCGCACCGACTCACCCGCCCCCGTCGTCGCGCACGCGGAGCTGCCGCTGCCCGAGACGGCTGCC
>JAODNF010000201.1 GCA_025464915.1 Frankiales bacterium
GCGCCTACGTCGTCATGGGCTCGAAGCACCTCGGTGCCGACGTGAACCTCGCCTGGCCCACCGCCCAGGTCGCGGTCGTCGGCGCCCAGGGCGCTGTCAACATCGTGCGCCGCAAGGAGATCGCCGCCGCGGACGACCCCGACAAGGCCCGCGCCGACTTCATCACCGAGTACGAGGACACCTTCGCCAACCCGTACATCGCGGCCGAGCGCGGCTTCGTCGACGCCGTCATCGAGCCGGCGCAGACGCGCCTCGAGGTCGCAAAGGCCCTGCGGCTGCTGCAGAACAAGCGCCAGTCGCTGCCGGCGAAGAAGCACGGGAACATCCCGCTGTGACCCCATCCTGCGTCCTTTTTCCTGAGCCTGACCGCGGGCCACTTCCTAGGACGTCGCGATGACGGAGCTGCGCGTCATCAGGGGCGACGCCTCGCCCGAGGAGCTGGCGGCGGTCGTCGCGATCCTTGCCGCCTCCGGCGGGGCCGCCGAAGAGCCGGAGCCCGAGGCCCCGTCGCTGTGGGCCGCGCCGCAGGTGCGTGCTCCGCTCCCCGTGCCCGGGCCGGGAGCCTGGACCGCCAGCGGTCTCCGCCTCTAGCCGGTTACTCACCGGTCACCCGACGAGTCCCAGGTCACACCGGGGCCCCCGATAGGCTCCTCAGCACGCTCGACGAAGGAGTGAAGTGCGCAAGGTCCTCATCGCCAACCGTGGCGAGATCGCTGTCCGTGTCGCCCGCGCCTGCAAGGACGCCGGATACACGTCGGTCGCGGTCTACGCCGAGCCCGACCTGGACGCCCTGCACGTGCGCGTCGCCGACGAGGCCTACGCGCTCGGCGGCCAGACGCCCGGCGACTCCTACCTGCGCATCGACAAGGTCATCGCCGTCCTCAAGGAGTCGGGCGCGGACGCCGTCCACCCCGGCTACGGCTTCCTGTCGGAGAACGCCGAGTTCGCCCAGGCCGTCATCGACGCCGGCGCGACCTGGATCGGTCCCTCCCCCGACGCGATCGCCGCCCTCGGCGACAAGACCACGGCGCGGCACATCGCGCTGAAGATCGGTGCCCCGCTGGTGCCCGGCACCGCCGACCCCGTCAAGGGCGTCGATGAGGTGCTCGAGTTCGTCGAGCAGTACGGCCTGCCCGTCGCCATCAAGGCCGCCTTCGGCGGTGGCGGTCGGGGCCTCAAGATCGCCCGCACCAAGGAAGAGGTGCCCGAGCTCTACGAGTCCGCCGTCCGCGAGGCCGTGGCCGCCTTCGGTCGCGGTGAGTGCTTCGTCGAGCGCTACCTCGACAAGCCCCGGCACGTCGAGACGCAGGTCCTCGCGGACACCCATGGCAACGTGGTCGTCGTCAGCACCCGCGACTGCTCGCTCCAGCGGCGCTACCAGAAGGTCGTGGAGGAGGCCCCCGCGCCCTTCCTCACCCAGGAGCAGACCGACCAGCTCTACAAGGCGTCGAAGGACATCATCCGCGAGGCCGACTACGTCGGCGCCGGCACCTGCGAGTTCCTCGTCGGCGCCGACGGGCTGATCTCGTTCCTGGAGGTCAACACCCGGCTGCAGGTGGAGCACCCCGTGACCGAGGAGGTCACCGGTGTCGACCTGGTGCGCGAGCAGTTCCGCATCGCCGAGGGCCTCGAGCTGACCTTCACCGACCCGGTCGCGCGCGGGCACTCCTTCGAGTTCCGCATCAACGGCGAGGACCCCGGCCGAGGCTTCCTGCCGGCGCCGGGAGCGGTCACCACCTTCGTACCGCCCCTCGGCCCGGGGGTGCGCGTCGACACCGGCGTCGAGTCCGGGTCCGTCATCGGCGGCGCCTTCGACTCGCTGCTGGCGAAGCTCATCGTGACCGGTGCGACCCGCCAGGAGGCGCTCGAGCGCTCGGCCCGCGCCCTCGACGAGCTCAAGGTCGACGGGATGGCGACGCTCATCCCGTTCCACCAGAAGGTGGTGCGCGACCCGGCCTTCACGTCCGAGCCGTTCACGGTGCACAACCGTTGGATCGAGACCGAGTTCGACAACGACATCCCGCCGTTCGGCGGCGCCGCGTCCGACGAGGACGAGGACGAGGCAGAGCCCCGTCAGACGATCGTCGTGGAGGTCGGCGGCAAGCGCCTCGAGGTCAGCCTGCCCGGCACGCTGTCCGTCGGCGCCGGCACACCCTCGAAGAAGGGCCCGGCGAAGCGGAAGGCGGCCGGCAAGGCCGGCGCCGCCGCCTCCGGGGACTCCCTCACCTCGCCGATGCAGGGCACCATCGTCAAGGTCGCCGTCGAGGACGGCGCCACGGTGGCGGCGGGCGACCTGATCGTCGTGCTCGAGGCCATGAAGATGGAGCAGCCGCTCAACGCCCACAAGGCCGGCACCGTCACGGGTCTGTCGGCCGCCGTCGGCGAGGTCGTCACCTCGGGCGCGGCGATCTGCGAGATCAAGGACTGACGCCCAGCTTGCGTCCGCTCAGATCACGCGCGCACGCGTCCACCTGAGCGGACGCGAGCGGCCCAGCGCCCCGGTGTCAGTCCTCGTGCAGCATGAGCTGTCGCGCGGCCTCGGTGATGGAGCCTGACAGCGACGGGTAGATCGAGAAGGTGTGGGCGAACTGGTCCACGGTGAGGCCGTTCTGGACGGCCAGGCTGACCGAGAGGATCAGCTCGGAGGCGCGCGGCG
>JAODNF010000204.1 GCA_025464915.1 Frankiales bacterium
TCCTCGATGTCGGCCTTGGCCTTCGTGGCGTAGGTGTCGACGTACTCCTGGCCGGACAGCAGCATCAGCTCGTACATGATCTCGTCGGTGATGGAGCGGAGCACGAAGCGGTCGCCCTCCATCCCCTCGTAGCGGCTGAAGTCGAGCGGCTTGCCGACCTTGATGCCGACCCGGCCGAGGCGCGGGATGACCTTGCCGGTCGGCTGCACGACGTCGGTGTTGATCATCGCGACGGGGATGACGGGGACGCCGGCCTCGAGGGCCATCCGGGCGACGCCGGTCTTGCCGCGGTAGAGCCGGCCGTCCGGCGAACGGGTTCCCTCGGGATAGAGCCCGAGCAGGTTGCCCTCGGCCAGGATCCGCTTCGCCGTGTTGAGCGCGGCCTCTGAGGCGGCGCCGCCGGAGCGGTCGATCGGGACCTGACCGACGCCCGCGAAGAACATCTTGTTGAGCCGGCCCTTGACGCCCTTGCCCGTGAAGTAGTCGGCCTTCGCGAGGAACGTGACCCGCCGGGTCACGACCAGCGGCAGGAAGATCGAGTCGCTGAAGCTCAGGTGGTTGCTGGCCAGGATCGCGGGACCGTCGGACGGGATGTGCTCGGGGTGGTCGATCCAGGGCCGGAACAGGGTCCGCAGGATGGGCGTCAAGATCGCCTTGACCACCCAGTAGAACACCCGAACCCCTCCAGACATATCGACCTGTGACGACCATGACCCTATGCGTTTCGCCCGTCGTCCGCCATGGTCTCCGGCGGCGTGCGACGATCCTCACGTGCCTTCTCCGACAGTGATGCCCGGCGCCGAGCCCATCGACCTGCCCGGTGGCCCGATCGGGGTCGTGCTCAGCCACGGCTTCACCGGCACCACCCAGTCCATGCGGCCCTGGGCAGAGCACTTGCACGCTGCAGGCTTCTCGGTCACGGCCCCCCGCCTACCGGGTCACGGGACCTCCCCCAAGGACCAGAACACGACCCGGTTCGAGGACTGGTACGGCGAGGTGGAGCGGTCCTTCGACGCCTTGCTCGCGACCTGCTCGAGCGTGTTCGTCATGGGGCTGTCGATGGGCGGCACGATCGCCCTGCGCCTCGCCGAGCTGCGCCAAGAGGTCGCGGGCCTCGTGATCGTCAACGCCGCCCTCGGCACCGAGCGCAAGGACGCCAAGGCGCTCCCGCTGCTGGCGAAGCTGGTCCCGACGTTCAAGGGCGTCGGCAACGACATCAAGAAGCCCGGCATCACCGAGCTCGCCTACCCGAAGATGGGGCTCAAGGCCGCGCTGTCGCTGCAGCAGGCCTGGCCCGTCGTGCGCGGTGACCTGGCGAGGATTCGCTGCCCCGTGCTCGCGTTCCGCTCCGCCGAGGACCACGTCGTGGAGCCGCTCTCCGGCCGGCTGCTGCTCGAGGGCGTGCCGCAGGCCGAGGAGGTCGTGCTCGACAACAGCTATCACGTCGCGACCCTCGACAACGACGCCTCCACGATCTTCGAGGGGTCCGTCGCGTTCGTCCGCAAGCACGCAGCAGCGCATGACGCATCCCGCTGACGGCCGCCGCGACAACGGGCTCCCCTCCACCGAGTGGGGAGCCCTGGTGGACCTCGACCCGCGGCTGTCCGACTCCCTGCTGGAGTCCCTCGCTGCCGAGGGCGTTCCGGCGTACGTCGAGCCGGCGCGGGACGTCGACAGCTACACCCGGGCGACGACGCTGCCCAAGCGCCCCCTCGACCGTTTGTGGGTCGACCCGGCCCAGGCCGACCTGGCCCGCGCCTGCGTGACGGCGGAGGTCATCGACCTGGCTGCGCTGCTCGAGCCGGGGACGTCGCCGTCCGGCCTGGTCCGCCCGGTTCCGCGCACGGCGGCAGCGCGCGTGCTCGCCCCGCCGGAGCTGCCCTCGACGGCGATCAGCCCGATCCAGCCGCCGGTCGGCGGCGACGCCCTGCCGAGCGACGACGAGCTGTTCCGGCAGATCGTCGCGGGCTTCTCCTCGGAGAGCGGTGACCCGGTCCCCCGGTGGCCCGTGGCGGAGGACGTCGACTCCGATGCGCCGCCGTCGTCGGACGCGCCGCGCCGTCGTCGTACCGACCGCTCCTCGGCTGCCTCCGAGGTCGAGGGGCTGCCCTCCTGGGTCGAGCCGGCTGCCCTCGAGGACGACGGGCACTACGAGCCACCGGCACCTCCCAAGGTCGGCCGCCCCCGGGGACGGACGGTCATGTCGCTCCTCATGGTCGTCGTCGGGTTCCTCGCGATCTTCGCTCCGACGCTCGTGCTCCTGACGGACGACCCGCTGTCGCTCGTGTTCGGCCTCGCGCTCACCGTCGGGGGTGCTGCGCTGCTCGTCATGTCGATGCGCGATGCTCCTCCGACCGACAGCGACCCCGACGACGGTGCGGTGGTCTGAGCTCTCCGAAGGAGATGGCGTGACGGTCAGCGAGAGCCTCGAGGCACGTGGGCACCTGATGGACTCGGGTGTCCTGGCCTCCGTGCTGGACGACGTGCTGGCCTACGGCGGCGACTACCGGATCGACCGGCTCGACGTCGGCAAGCGGCACGAGGACGAGTCCTACGCGCGGATCGTGGTCTCGGCCGACGACGACCCGGCGCTGCAGCGGCTGCTGATGCGCCTGCAGATCCACGGCATGAACCAGGTGGACCCGGGCGAGGCCGTCATCCGGGCGGTCGAGCGCGACGGCGTCTTCCCGGACGACTTCTACTCGACGACCAACCTCGAGACCGTCGTGCGCATCGGCGGCCAGTGGATCCCCGTCGAGCAGCCCGAGATGGACTGCGGCCTCGTCGTCGTCGGCGACCGCGTGCGCACCGTGCCCGTCTCGGACGTCCGCGCCGGCGACCAGGTCGTGTGCGGGGCCTCGGGCGTGAAGGTCGTGCTGCCGGTCCGCGAGCACTCGACCAGCGAGGACTCCTTCGAGTTCATGAGCAGCTCGGTCTCCTCCGAGAAGCCGCAGGCGCTGCTGGTCCGGCAGATCGCGCAGCGCATGAAGGAGGTCAAGGCAGACGGACAGAAGGTGCTCTGGGTCGGTGGGCCCGGCATCGTGCACACCGGTGCGGCGCCGGCCTTCACGGCACTCGTCGAGGCCGGGTACGTCGACGTGCTGTTCGCCGGCAACGCCCTCGCGACGCACGACATCGAGTCCGCCCTCTACGGCACGTCGCTCGGCGTCGACCTCGCCATGGGCAAGGGCGTCGAGCACGGGCACGAGCACCACATCCGCGCGATCAACACGATCCGCCGCGAGGGGTCGATCGCGGCCGCCGTCGAGTCGGGCGTGCTGACCGGCGGCATCATGCACGCGCTCGTGAAGGGCGGCAAGAAGATCGTGCTCGTCGGCTCGGTGCGCGACGACGGCCCGCTGCCCGACGTCTACACCGACGTCATCGTGGGCCAGCGCGCGATGCGGGCCGAGCTGCCCGGTGTCGGCTTCGCCATCATGGTCGCGACGATGCTGCACTCCATCGCGACGGGGAACATCCTGCCGGCCTCGATCCCGCTCGTCTGCGTCGACATCAACCCCGCGACCGTGACCAAGCTCGCCGACCGCGGGTCCGCCCAGGCGGTCGGCATCGTCACCGACATCGGGCTGTTCCTCGAGCAGATGGCCCGCGAGCTCATCCCCGGCTACAGCACCTAGCCCCCGGGCCGCGAATGGCTACAGCACTTCGGATTCCGGGCCCGTTTTCGAAGTGCTGTAGCCATTCGCGGGGTCAGGGGGTGATGCGGGTGCCTGCCTCACCCCGCAGGACCGCGGCGGCGTCGGCGAGGGCGCCGATGGCGGCGGCGCCGCCGGCCTTCACGAAGGTGACGCAGGCCTCGACCTTCGGGCCCATCGAGCCCTCGGGGAACTCCCCCGACCGCAGCCAGCCGGTGGCCTCGGCGACCGTCATCGTCGACAGCGAGCGGGCGGTCGGGGTGCCGTAGCCGACCTGGACGGCGGGCGCCTCGGTCAGCACGAGCAGCAGGTCGGCACCGACGACGGCCGCGAGCAGCGCGGCGGTGCGGTCCTTGTCGACGACGGCCTCGACGCCGTGCAGCTGACCCCGGTGCTCGACGACGGGGACGCCCCCACCGCCTGCGGCCACCACGACGTGACCGCTGTCGACGAGAGCGCGCAGCGGCCCCTCCTCGACGAAGCGCAGCGGCTTGGGCGAGGCCACGACGCGGCGCCACCGCCCGTCCGACTGGATCGCGAAGACGTGCCCGGATGCGTGCGAGATCGCTTGCGCCTCAGGCCTTTCGTACGACGGCCCGACCGGCTTCGAGGGCCGCCGGAAAGCAGCGGAGCGGCCGTCGACGACGACCTGCGTGACAAGGGTCAGCACCCGCGCCGACAGCCGCCGGCGGCGCAGCGCGTTGTCGAGGGCCTGCGCGACGAGATAGCCCAGCTGGCCCTGCGAGAGGGCGCCGCAGACGTCCATCGGCATCGGCGGGACGTCGGCGGCGGACCGTTCCTGCTGGAGCAGCAGCCGACCCACCTGGGGGCCGTTCCCGTGGGTGAGGACGAGCGAGTGGCCGTCGGCCACCAACGAGGCGAGTACGTCGGCAGCGGCCGTCAACGACGAGCGCATCTCCTCGACGGAGCCGTCACCCCCGGCCGGGGAGAGCGCGTTGCCGCCGAGCGCGACGACGAGGCGCACGCGTCAGCCGAGTCGTGCGAGGTCGGCCGCCCCGACCATGCCCGCGGAGTTTCCGAGCTGCGCATGCCGGATCTCGGCGTGCGGGCGGTGGGTCGTGCCGGTGAGGCGCCGCGCGAACGTCTCGCGCGCCGGGGCCAGCAGCAGCTCGCCGGCGTCGGCGACCCCTCCGCCGACGACGAACAGCGCGGGGTCGAGCATCGCGGCGAGATCGGCGAGGCCCTGACCGAGCCAGCCACCGACGCGGGAGAACGCCTCCAGGGCCGCCGGGTCGCCCTCCTGGGCGGCCGTCGTGACCTCCGGGGGCGTGATGCCCTCCGGCGTGCCGTTGCCGAGCTCGAGCAGCCGGGCGCCGTAGTCGCGTCGGACGTCGGCGATCTCGCGCGCCTCACGCAGCAGCGCGCGCCCGGAGCAGTACTGCTCCCAGCAGCCGTCCTGGCCGCAGCCGCAGCGGCGGCCGTTCGGGAAGACCCGGATGTGGCCGAACTCGGCCCCGATGCCCCAGCGGCCGCGGTAGAGCTGGCCGTTCATCACGATGCCGCCGCCGATGCCGGTGCCCACGGTGACGCAGATCAGGTCGGTGGCGCCCTGGCCCGCCCCGAAGCGGTGCTCGCCCCAGGCCGCCGCGTTCGCGTCGTTCTCGACGACCACGGGCAGGCCGACCAGCTTCGCGACTTCGTCGCGCAAGGGCTCGTCGCGCCAGGCGAGGTTGGGGGCGAACAGCACGGTCGAGCGGTCGGCGTCGATGAACCCCGCCGCGCCGATGCCGACGGCGACGACGTCGTGGTCCTTGCGGAGCTCCTTCACGACCTGGGCGATGGTGTGCTCGACCGCCTCAGGGTCGGTGCTCGGCGTCGGGCGGCGCAGCTGCGCGACGATCGTCCCGTCCTCGTCGACGACGCCGGCGGCGACCTTGGTCCCCCCGATGTCCACGCCGATGGTCAGCGCCACGTCAGCCCTCCCGGATGTCGATGGGCTGCACGCGGCTGGCGCCCCCGCCTGCGTTCGTCGGGGACGTCACTGCGGACTTCAGCGCTGCGACGAAGGAGGCCGCGGCGTCGAGCAGGTGCTCGGCCGTCTCGGGCTTCACCTGGCGCATCAGCGCGATGCCCTGGCACAGCGGGCAGACCTGGCACTCCGCACCGCCGGTCGCGAGGTGCTCACCGTCGAAGCGGGTGCGCGCCCAGTCCTGCACGGCGCCGAGCAGCTTGGCCGCCTCGTCGCCGGCGGAGCCCAGGGACTCAGACATGAGCCCTCCAGAGCGCCGGGTCCGGCTCGAAGCGCACCACGAGCCGGCCCTCGACGAGGCGCGCACCCGCGACGACGCAGCGCCGGAGCGCGGAGGGCAGGGACAGCAGCCGGCGGTGGCCGCCGACGGTGACGACGAGGTCGTCGCCCGAGCGGGCCAGGTCGAGGTCCTCGAGACGGGCCAGCGGCAGCGAGAGCGAGAGCAGGAAGCCGTCGGTGTCGCGTGACACCACCAGCAGCTCCTCGGTGCAGGTGACCTCGGTGGGGTCGGTGTCGCCGTACAAGGTGTCGGCAAAGGCGACGAGAGCGTCCAGGCCCACCGGTTCCGCTGCGGCATAAGGGCTCTCGAGCACCGGCAGCGGCGCGGCGTCGGTGCGGATGGACGCGAGCTGCGCCTGCTGCGCGGTCACCCAGCCGGCCATCCACGGGTCGTCCGAGACCGGCACGACGCGGTTGGCGACGAGCCCGTCGACGCGGTAGCCGTAGAGCGCGAGCGACGTGAGGGTGCGGCGCGCCTCGGCGATGACGACGGCCTCGGGGGTGAGCACGAGGCGCACCGAGGTCGAGGGGGCGGTGAGCAGGCCCCGCACATCGGACAGCTCGTCGTGCAGCCGGGCGACCGCCTCGAACACGCCGTCCTCCGGCACGGCGGCGACCCGGGCGAGCAGCGGCCGGACCACCTTCATCGCGCGGCGGTGGACGGGGAAGACCTTCTCGACGTACCAGGACAGCGCCTCGGGCAGCGCGAGCAGCCGGAGCGTCTCCCCCGTGGGCGCGCAGTCGACCACGATGAGGTCGTAGCGGCCCGAGGCAGCGTGCTTGCGCAGCTCCAGGAGCGCGAGCACCTCCTCGGCGCCCGGCAGCACCGTCAGCTCCTCGGCCTGCAGGGCGTCCACCCCTGCGCGCTCCAGGACCGACCTGAGGTAGTCCTGGACGTCGTGCCACGAGCGCTCGAAGGCGCGCTGGGCGTCGACCTGGACCGCGACGAGCCCGTCGGTGACCTCCATCGGCTCGCCGGTGAGCTCGACGCCGAATGCGTCACCGAGCGAGTGGGCCGGGTCCGTGGACAGCACCAGCGTCTTGAGCCCCCGCGCGGCAGCACGAGCCGCGGTGGCGGCCGCCGTGGTGGTCTTCCCGACGCCGCCCTTGCCGGTGAACAGCAGGACG
>JAODNF010000209.1 GCA_025464915.1 Frankiales bacterium
ACCGGGAAGTCGAGCGGCTCCTTGGGCGACTTCGCCTTGAGCTCGAGCTGCGCCTTGCACACGGCCGCGATGGCCGGCTTGGCAGCCTCGAGGCCTGCGGCGACGATGTCCTCGGTGGGGGCCGCGCCGCCGCCGTTGATGACCTCGTAGACGTTCTTGGTGGCCTCGGCCTCGACCATCATGATCGCGACGTCGCCGTCGTCCAGCATGCGGCCGGCGACGACCATGTCGAACGTCGCGTCCTCGAGCTCGCTGTGGGTCGGGAACGCGACCCAGTCACCGTGAATGCAGGCGACGCGGGTGGCGCCGACCGGACCGGTGAACGGCAGCCCCGACAGCAGCACGGCCGCGGCGGCCGAGTTGATGGCGAGCACGTCGTACAGGTGATCCGGGTTGAGCGCGAGAACGGTGCTGACGACCTGGACCTCGTTGCGCAGGCCCTTCTTGAAGGACGGGCGCAGCGGGCGGTCGGTGAGGCGGCAGGTGAGGATCGCGTCCTCGGACGGCCGGCCCTCGCGGCGGAAGAACGAGCCGGGGATCTTGCCCGCGGCGTACATGCGCTCCTCGACGTCCACCGTGAGGGGGAAGAAGTCGAGGTTGTCCTTGGGCCGCTTGGAGGCGGTCGCCGCGGACAGCACGAGCGTGTCGTCCTGGTAGATGGTCACGGAACCGGCGGCCTGCTTGGCCAGCCGGCCCGTCTCGAACCGCAGCGTGCGGGTGCCGCCAGGGTTCTGGATGACGGCGTCCGCGAACTCGGAGCCGTAGATGTTGCTCTCGCCCGTCATGGGCTTCTCCTCTTTTGGTGTAGCGCCCGGGAGGAGGATCCGGTCTTCAGTGGAAGCGTCTCACTGCGTGAGCCGCCACTCCCGAGACCGGGTCCGGGGTGCTGCTCCCGGGCGCTGGTCGTGTCGTAGGAGCGATTCCCCTACGACGAAGGGGAGCCTCCCTGGTGGGTGGCTCCCCTGTCGTGCCTAGCGGCGGATCTCGAGGCGCGCGGTGATGGTGCGGTAGCGCTCGATGTCGCTCTTCTGCAGGTACGCGAGAAGGCGGCGACGGCGACCGACCATGGCAAGCAGGCCACGACGCGTGTGGTGGTCGTGCTTGTGCTCCTTCAGGTGCTCCGTGAGGTCACGGATGCGCTTGGTGAGCAGCGCGATCTGCACCTCGGGCGAGCCGGTGTCGCCCTCAGCCGTGGCGTACTCCGCCATGATGGTCTTCTTCTGCTCAGTGGTGAGCGCCACGGTTCTCCTCGTGTGTTCTGTGCGCGCCCCAGGGTCTTCGTCACCCGGGGTCTGAACGCGCGTACTCCACGCTACCAGCGGGCGCGTTCGGGCGGCCCGGTTCGCGAACTTTGCGGGGATGGGCGACGGCCTGAGCGCGAACCACCCACGGAGTTCGGGGGTACGGCGACGGCGCGGGTCAGACGGGGGCGGACTCGAACAGGTAGGACAGGTAGCGGAGCAGCTCGTCGGCCTCGAAGGGCTTGGCGAGGAAGTAGTCGACACCCTCGGTCCAGGCCTGCCACTGCTGGGCGTCGTCCGCGGCGGCCGTGAGCATGACGACCGGCAGCTCGGGGCCGTTCTCGGCAGCCCGGATGCGCTGAAGCACCTCGTGGCCGTCGATGCCCGGCATCATCACGTCGAGCACGACGCAGTCGGGGCGGCGGGCGTCGATCGCGGCCAGGGCGGCGTAGCCGTCGGCGACGGCCTCGACCTCGTACCCCTCGATCGTGAGCACGTCCGTCACGAGCTGACGGATGCTCAGCTCGTCGTCGACGACCAGGATCTTCGGCACAGCACAACCCCCACGGATGATTACTCCTGATCACACCGTCGGCCGGAGGTGCACCGAAGTGACTCACCCGTTCGGGTGACCCACCAGCTCCCGCGTGCGCTCCACGTCGATCGCCATCTGCGCGACGAGGGGCTCGACGCCGTCGAAGCGCAGCGTGTCGCGCAGCCTGGCGGTGAAGGACAGCCCGACGTGCTCGCCGTAGAGGTCGCCGTCGAAGTCGAGCACGTAGGACTCCACCCGGCGCTCCTGGCCCGCGAACGTGGGGTTGGTGCCGATGCTGATCGCGGCCGGCAGCAGCTCGGTCTTCCTCGACGAGCCGCGCACCAGCCGGCCGGCGTAGATGCCGTCAGCGGGGATGGCGCTCCAGGCCAACGGCTCGAGGTTCGCTGTCGGGTAGCCGATCTCGCGGCCGCGCTGATCGCCGCGGACGATGATGCCGTGGATGCGGTGCTCGCGACCCAGCGCCTCGGCCGCGCTCGTGACGTCACCCGCGGCAACGCAGGAGCGCACGTAGGTCGAGCTCCACGTCATGTCGCCGGTGCCCTGCATCGGGAAGCCCTCGACGCTGAAGCCCCAGCGCTTGCCGTCCTCGGTCATGCTTGCGACGGTGCCGGTGCCGCCGGCGCCGTAGCGGAAGTTCTCGCCGACGACGACGGCGCTGGTGTGCAGCTTCTCGACCAGGATCGAGTGCACGAACTCGGAGGCGTCGCGGCGCTTGAACTCGAGTGTGAACGGCAGGACGCAGAAGACGTCGACGCCGAGCTGCTCGACGAGGTCGGCCTTGTAGCGCTGGCCGCTCAGCATCGGCGGGTGGCTGCCGGGCCGGATGACCTCGATCGGGTGCGGGTCGAAGGTGAGCAGCACGCTCGGGACCCCCAGCTCGGCGGCCTTGTCCACCGCCCGCTCGATGATCTGCTGGTGCCCGCGGTGCACGCCGTCGAAGACGCCGATGGTCACGACGCACCGGCCCCACTTCGTGGGGATCCCCTCGACCCCGCGCCACCGCTCCACGCGATCAGCCTAGATCCCCCGCGAAGGGTCAGGCGGGGCGGAAGACCACCAGGGGCCTGCCGTCCTCGACGAGGGCGACGCAGCGGCCCTGGGGGTCGAAGGCGCCGGCGATGCCGGGGGCAGGCTCGAGCTTCTTGCCGTACGACACGGCGACCGCCTCCTCCTCGGTGAGCTCCCTCGAGGGGAACGAGGCGCGCACGGCGTCGTCGAGGAGCACGACCCGGCCGTCCTCCCAGGGCTCCAGGGGCGCGGCGCGGGAGAGGTCGAACGGCCCGACCCGGGTGCGTCGTAGTGAGGTCAGGTGCCCACCGCAGCCGAGGGCGGCGCCGAGGTCCCGGGCGAGCGCCCTGATGTAGGTGCCGCTGGTGCAGGTGACGGACACGTCGAGCTCGTCGCCCCGGCGCGCGACCACGTCGAAGGCCGAGACCGTCACCGGCCGGGCCTTGAGCTCCACCGACTCACCCGCACGGACCCGGGCGTACGACCTGACGCCGTCGACCTTGATCGCGCTGACCGAGCTCGGCACCTGGAGCAGGTCCCCTGTCAGGACGGCGACCTCACGTGCGATGTCGTCGTCCGTGGCCACCACGGGCCGCTCCTGGACGACGTCGCCCTCGGCGTCGTCGGTGACGGTGGTCTG
>JAODNF010000220.1 GCA_025464915.1 Frankiales bacterium
GAGGCGTCGAGCAACCTGGCGCGGTTCGACAGCGTGCGCTTCGGGCTGCGCACCGGCGACGACGGCGTCGCCGGCCTCGAGGAGGTCATGTCGCTGACCCGCGCGAAGGGCTTCGGCCCCGAGGTGAAGCGGCGCATCATCCTGGGCACCTACGCGCTGTCCAGCGGCTACTACGACGCCTACTACGGCCAGGCGCAGAAGGTCCGCACCCTCATCACTCGCGACTTCCAGGCCGCGTTCGAGCAGGTGGACGTGCTGGTCAGCCCGGCCGCGCCGACCGTGGCGTTCCCGCTCGGGGCCAAGCTCGACGACCCGCTCGCGATGTACCGCCAGGACCTGGCCACCATCCCGTCGAACCTGTACGGCGGACCGGCGATGTCGGTGCCGGTCGGCCTGTCCGAGGGCTTGCCCGTCGGCCTGCAGGTGATGGCGCCGACCCTGCGCGACGACCTGCTCTACCGGGTCGGCGCGGCCCTCGAGGCCGCCCTGCCCGCCCCCGTCCCGCCGCTGCTCTGGGAGAGCTGACCGTGCCCCTCGTGCCCGACCGCACCACCGTGCAGCGGGTCGTCCCCGCCCCGCCGGCCGCCGTCTTCGCCCTGCTCGCCGACCCGTCCCGGCACCACGAGCTCGACGGCTCGGGGCTGATCTCCGGGACCGACGAGCCGTCCCGGCAGCTCGCGCTGGGCGACACGTTCGGGATGGCGATGAAGGCCGGCCCGGTGCCGTACGCGATGGTGAACACGGTCGTCGAGCTCGAGCCGGACGCCCGGATCGCCTGGCAGCCGCGGCCGGTGCCGGCCTGGCTGCGGCCGTTCATCGGCGGCCGGATCTGGCGCTACGAGCTGGAGCCGGCCGAGGGCGGCACGCTGGTCCGGGAGACCTGGGACATCTCCCAGGAGCAGGTCAAGCCGCTGGTCTGGCCGCTGGCGCGGGCGACCCGGACCGGGATGCAGCGCTCGCTCGACCGGCTCGCGGACCTGGTCGGAGGCCGGTCGTGACCGCTCCCGCGGACCTCGTCCCCTACGCCGAGGCGCTGCAGGAGTTCGAGCCGGTCATCGGCCTCGAGACCCACGTCGAGCTGGGCACGGCGAGCAAGATGTTCTGCGGCTGCTCGACCGAGTTCGGGGCCGAGCCCAACACGCACACCTGCCCGGTCTGCCTGGGCCTGCCCGGCGCGCTGCCGGTCGTCAACGCGGCGGCGATCGAGTCGACGATCCGGATCGGCCTGGCGCTGCACTGCGACATCGCCACCTGGTGCCGGTTCGCCCGGAAGAACTACTTCTACCCGGACATGCCGAAGAACTTCCAGACCTCGCAGTACGACGAGCCGCTGTGCACCGACGGCTACCTCGACGTGCAGGTCAACGGCGAGACCGTGCGCATCCCCATCGAGCGGGTGCACCTCGAGGAGGACACCGGCAAGTCGCTGCACGTCGGCGGTGCCACCGGGCGCATCCACGGGGCGTCGCACTCGCTCGTCGACTTCAACCGCGCGGGCATCCCGCTCGTCGAGATCGTCACGAAGCCCGTGACGGGCACGGGGGCGATGCCGGCGGAGGTCGCTAAGGCCTACGTCACCGAGCTGCGTGACGTGCTGAGGGGGCTCGGGGTGAGCGACGTGAAGATGGAGCAGGGCTCGATGCGCTGCGACGTCAACGTGTCCCTGAACAAGCCGGGCGAGGAGTGGGGCACGCGGTCGGAGACCAAGAACGTCAACTCGCTGCGCTCGGTCGAGCGGGCCGTCCGCTCCGAGGTCGAGCGGCAGGCCGTGGTCCTGCGCGACGGCGGGCGCATCGTGCAGGAGACCCGGCACTTCCACGAGGACACCGGCATGTCGACGTCGGGCCGGTCCAAGGAGGAGGCGACGGACTACCGCTACTTCCCGGAGCCGGACCTCGTCCCGATCGCACCCGACCCTGCCTGGGTCGCCTCCCTGAAGGACGCGCTCCCCGAGGCGCCGTCGGTGCAGCGCAAGCGCCTCATCGACCGCCTCGGCCTGTCGGCCCTGGACGCCGAGGCGATGGTCAACGCCGGCGTCCTGGACCTGGTGCTCGCGACGGTGACCGAGGGGGCGCCTGCTGCAGAGGCCCGCAACTGGTGGCTGGGATCCCTTGCGCAGGCGGCGAACTCGCGCGGTGTCGAGGCATCAGAGCTGCCCATCACGCCGGCCGCCGTGGCCCGGTTGGTGGCCCTCGTGAGCGCCGGCGACCTCACGGCCGGCCTCGCGAAGCAGGTCGTCGACGGCGTGCTGGCGGGGGAGGGAACCCCCGACGAGGTGGTCGCCGCCCGCGGCTTGAAGGTCGTCAAGGACTCCGGTGCCCTGCAGGCCGCGGTCGACGCCGCGATCGAGGCCGACGGCGACGCCGCCCAGAAGGTGCGGGACGGCAAGGTCCAGGCCGTCGGCGCCCTCGTCGGCGCAGTGATGAAGGCGACCCGCGGCCAGGCCGATGCGGCCGCCGCCCGTGCCCTGATCCTCACAACGCTCGGCGTCACGGAGTAACCCCGTGAGTGGCTACAGCACTTCGATCTGACGGCATCATTCCGAAGTGCTGTAGCCATTCGTGCCTGGGGAGGCGAGCTCGCGTTGGGCCTTGCGCGCGAGCAGTGTGGCGTTGAGCTCTGCCCCGACGAGCAGGCTCAGGCACAGCAGGTAGAACCAGGTCATCAGGATGAGGCCGCCGCCAAGCGCGCCCAGGAGCGGCGAGCGCGGGACCACCACCTGCAGGTAGCTCGACAGGCCGAGCGAGAGCGCGCCCCAGAGGAACGACGTGAGCAGCGCCCCCGGGATCCCGGAGCGCCACCGCGCCGGCCGGTCGGGGCAGATGTGGAACAGCGTCGTGGCCCAGGCGATCAGGGCGAGCGACGCGACGGGGTAGCGGACGTAGGACCAGATGAACGTGTAGCTGTGCGAGAAGCCGACGTCCTTGGCACCGAGCAGCGGCCCGAGCACGAAGGCGGTGACCAGGATCGCACCGGTGACGAGCGAGCCCAGGCCGATCAGCAGGCCCACGAACCGGCGACGCCACCACCCGCGCCGGTCGTGCACGTCGTAGGCCAGCGTCACGGTGTTGAGGACGGACGCGAAGGCCTGCGCCACCGAGCCGAGGGCGATGACGAGGGCCAGGGTGAAGGTGTTGCCGTGCGTCGTGAACAGGTCGTTGACCGTCTTGTCGACGCCGGCGGCCGAGGAGGTGAGCACCGTCTTGAGGAAGTCGCTGATCGCCTTCTGCACCTGGCGGGTGTTGTCCTCGCCGATGACCGACGACAGCTGCCCGAGGACGGCCGCGAAGACGAGCAGCGTCGGGAAGACGGTGAGCACGCCCATGAAGGCGTTCTCCCCGGCCAGGCCGAGGATCCGGTCGCGGTCGGCCTTGCGCCACACGTCGGCGAAGAGGCGGAAGAACCGTCCGGCCACCGTCCGCGGCTGGGGGCGTGCGGCCTCGGCAGCCGTAGCGGACGCGCGCGCAGACGCACTGCGTCGCTCGGCGGCCTGGGAGGCGGTCACCCCTCCAGTCTGGGGGATGCGCTCTCCGAGGGCGCGGAAGGCGCGAGCAGGTCCCTCGCGAGAAGGGCGAGTGACCAGGTCACCAGGTCGTCGATGTGCTCGGACGAGCGACCTGTCAGCGCCTCGATGCGGCGCAGCCGGTTGAGGACGGTGTTCCGGTGGCAGTACAGCCTGGCGGCGCTCTGTCCCGCTGACCCACCGGTGTCGATCCACACGGCCAGCGTCTCGAGCAGGCTGTCCCGCTCCTCCGGGTCGAGCGCCAGCACCCCGCCGAGCGCCTTCGTGACCAGCCGCTCCGACAGCTCCGGGGCGCTGACGACCAGCGCTGCGGGGAGCCGGTCGTCGAGCGCCACGACGCCGTGCGCCGCCGTGCGGAGGGCCACCTGGGCCAACCGGTGAGCGCTGTCCACGGCGGCCAGGCCGTCGACCGACGGCGACAGGCCACCGCGGAGCCCCGGGTGCTGCAGGACCTGGAGCAGCTCGGTCCACGGGGTGCGCGCGAGCGAGACGACGCCCACCTCGGTGTCGGCGCGCTCACGCCAGGCCGACCGCAGCCCACGTACGGCGAGGGCGTCACGCAGCTGGCGCCAGCCCTCGGTGCCGGACAGGACGACGACGGCGTAGGGCCCGTGCTCGGGAAGGTCGAGCGTGGCGGCGGCCTCGGCGAGCAGCGGGCGGTCGTGCCCGCGGCCCTCGAGCAGCGCCTCCATCAGGGCGTCCCGGCGGCGGTCGTCCCGGCGCAGCAGCAGCTGCTCGGTCTCGCGGTAGGCGCGGGCGACCTCCGAGGAGTAGGAGTCGACGAGCTCCCAGACGTACGACGCCGCCTCGACCAGCCCGTCCACTGCGTCGTCGTCCCTGGCCTGCGCGACCAGCGCGTCCCAGATGATGCGGTGCCCGAGCCGGTAGGCGTGCAGAACGGACTCCAGCGGCATGCCCTGCTCGGCCCGGCGGTGGCCGGTCGTGTGCGGCGCGTCGAACGCGTCGCCGGCCGCCGGCTCGCCGGTCAGCGCCTGGATGATCCTGGCCAGGTTGGCGTGGCAGGACCGGCGCAGGTCGTCGGTGGTGGTCCGGTCGCCGCCGTACGACGGGTCCGCCGAGAGGATCGCGCCCACGAGCTGGTCGGTCACGGTGTCGAGGTCGGCCAGGACCCGCTTGGCGAGCAGCGTGACCGGCTGCGGCGGTGTGGTCACGCCGCGAGCGTACGGCGGGGGTGAACCGCTCGCCTCTCTGCGCAGAATGCCCGTTGTGCGGCTGCTGCGTCTCGTCCTCGTTGCGTCCGTCGTGGTGCTGGCGGTCCCCGGGACCGCCGGCGCCCACTCGTACGCCGATCCCGCCCTGCGCACCGTGCTGGACGGCATCCAGCCGGCACCGCTCCCAGCTGGCGTCTCGGTCGCGGTCGTGCCGAGCGTCGTGGACCAGCTCGTCGTCACCAACCCGACCTCCGAGGTCCTCGAGGTCCTGGCCACGGGTGGTGAGGCGTTCCTGCGCGTCAGCAGCGCCGGTGTGCTGGCCAACCTCAACAGCCCCGACTGGTACCTCACGGGCACCCCCGAGGGCGGGGCGGTGCCCGCCGGCCTCGGCGCCGCACCGAGGTGGGCGCGGGTGAGCAAGGGGTCGACCTGGGCGGAGTTCGACCCGCGGCTGCACCCGGCCGTGCAGCCGTCCGCGGCCCAGCGCAGGGCCGGCAGGGACGCGGTGCTGGCGGTCTGGCGGGTGCCTCTCAGGTTCGGTACGACCTCGCTCGCCGCCACTGGCCACGTGCTGTTCTCGCCCGTGCGCGGCGCCTTCACCGTCGCTGTGACGACAGCTCCCGCCGGCCTGACCGTCAACGCCCTGCAGGGCGAGCTGCCGGGCCTGTTCGTGCGCAGCAGCCGGGACCTGACCGTGACCGGCCGCGACGGAAAGCCGTTCCTGCGCCACGAGAGCGACGTCTGGCGCGTGGAGCCCGCCAGCCCGAGCTGGCTCGACAACGAGCGGGCGAAGGGGAGGGCGGTCCCGACCGGCACGCCCCGCACGACGCAGGTCGCGCGCGGACCTTCGTACTCCTGGCTGGACAGCCGCCTGCGCTACCCGCACGACCTCCCGCCGGAGCAGGACCTCGGCTCCCGCACGGTGGTGCAGCGTTGGCGCGTCCCGGTCACCGTCGGGGGCGCCACCGGCGCCATCGAGGGCACCGTCACGTGGGAGCCCCGGGTGGTCGGTGGACCACTCCCGCACGACAGCGAGGGGTCCGGCCGCAGCTGGGGGTGGCTCGTGGTCGTGGCCTCGGCCGTTGTGCTCGCGGTCAGTGCAACGTGGATCGCTCGCCGTCCTCGCGCCCGTGGCGCCCAGCAATGAGCGCCGATCGCTGTGCGGGCGCCCAGTCCCGATACGTCTGCGTTGCGGGAGTCTGTCTGTGATGTCCCATCCCCTGGAGGTTCGTTCCATGACCCGACGAACGAGCCGGCTGCGCACCCTCACCGGGCTGTGCCTGCTGGCTACCGCCGTCCCCCTCGTCCTCGGACCGACCGGCGCCTCTGCCGCGGGCACCGGCAGCGGCCGGTTCGTGACGCCCTTTCGCGAGGACGGCGCTCGCTACGACGCCGCGACCAACACGTTCTCGGGCGGCTTCGCCAAGGGCTCCAAGACCGACGCCAACGGCTGCGTGCTGACGAGCACCACCGCCACCGGCGCGCCGAAGGGCAACTCCAAGGCGTACGACTGCCTGCCCGCGGGCGCCTCGATGGTGCAGCTGCCGAACGGCAAGGTGCTGTTCTGGAACGCCCTCGAGGGCGAGGAGGGCATCACCGGCACCGACTCGGTGCTGCTCGACGGCGGCCGGCTGACGGTCAACGACGAGAGCCGGGTGCTCGACCTCCGCACCGGCCAGCCCGTCTACGCGAAGCCGTCGCCCGTCGATGCAGGCGCGCACGACACCAACTACGGCGACGACCTGCCGCTCGGCCCCTTCTCGGCGGAGCACTACACCTACAACAACGGCTCGATGTTCTGCTCGGACCAGGTGCTGCTCGCCAACGGCGACGTCATCGACGTCGGTGGTACTGACTACTACACCGAGCCCTACGTGCCGGTCGTCAACAAGGGCGTCGTCGAGCTGCAGGGCGTGAAGAACTCCCGGATCTTCGACGCCGCCACCCAGAGGTGGGCGCTCGGGCCGACGATGAACTACGGCCGCTGGTACCCCGGTCTCATCACGCAGGCCGACGGCCAGCTGTTCGTCGCCAGCGGCGTCACCAAGCTGCTCAAGCCGGTCTACCCCAGCGACCCGGCCCGGTCCGGCACCAACGTCGAGCAGACCGAGACGCTCAGCATCGGCAGCGCCAAGCCGCAGTGGACCGTCAACCCCGCGACCGCGGACAAGAGCCTGCCGCTCTTTCCGCGCCTGCACCTGCTGCCGGACGGCCACGTCTACTACGACGCTGCCGGCCAGGACTTCAACCCGTTCGGTCAGTCCTACGACGAGGCGCTGTGGGAGACGGCCAGCTCCTACGACCCGAAGACCAAGAGCTGGAGCGACCTCGGGGTGCCTGGCGCGGACGCCGACTACCTGACGGCCAACCCGACAGCCGCCCCGTTCGTCGGGTTCCGCGGGTCGACGTTCTCGGCCGCCCTCACGATGCGGCCGTCGCAGGTGTCCGGCGGCGTCCCGTCGTACACCTCCGCCTCCTACCTGACCGCCGGTGGCGTGCTCGGTGTCAGCCCCGGCTCCTACCTCGCCGTCACCAACAGCCGCATCAGCACGGTCGACACCTCCGGTGGCACCGAGGCGCTCTCCACCGTCGGCACCGGCGACCTCAACACCGCGCGCTGGTACGGCACCGCGACACCGCTGCCGACCGGCCAGGTCTACGTGAGCAGCGGGGCCAGCGTCGACGAGGTCGACCTGCCCGGCTCGGAGTCGCCGGTCCTGTCGACCGAGCTGTTCACCCCGACCGTGTCCGCCTCGGGCGCCTACACCGGCGGCTCCTGGAAGGACGTCGGCAACCAGAGCCGCAAGCGGACCTACCACAACAACGCGATCCTGCAGCCCGACGGCTCGGTGCTCATCGGTGGCCACGCCCCGATCTCGACCGGTTACTTCCAGACGATCGACACCCCCGACGTGCCCGGCCGCCTCGGCACCAACAACCACCACGACGCGTCCTTCCAGGTCTGGCAGCCGCCGTACTTCAGCGACCCGGCCCGCCCGGTCGTCGACGGCGTCTCGGCCGAAGGCCGCACCCTCGTCGTGCACACCGACGACGCCGCGCACATCGCGACGGTCGTGCTCATGCGCAACACCGCGCAGACGCACCTCGTCGACGGGGACGGTCGCACGGTGTCCCTCCCGGTCCTGTCCCGCACCGCGACCACGGTCACGGTCGGCCTCCCCAGCAGCACCGCGGTGCTGCCCAACGGGCCCTACCTGCTCTTCGCCGACAAGAGCAAGACCTCCGACCTGTCCGGCCACGACGCCACGACCCTGCTGCCGTCGACGGAGGCCGAGCAGCTCTACGTCACCGGCCGGTCAGTCCCGAGCGTGTACCTCCCGGCGACTGCCCAGTTCCGCAGCAGCACTGCCGTCGCCCCGATGATCATCTCGCAGCGGGCGGCGACCGCTATCGTCACCAGTGCCAAGCAGCAGGCGACCAGCGTGCGGCCGGCTGCCCCCGCGACCCCACGCGACAGCCTCGACCTCGTGGCGCGCCCAGAGCGCTCGGGCCCGTCACGCGGCGTCCCGGCCGGAACAGCGCTCGTGGCCACGCTCCTGCTCGGTGCGGCCGCCGGAAGTCACCTGGTGCGTCGCCGCACCTGACCGGTTCGCCCCGGCTTATCATGCTCTTCATCGGGACCTGAGCCCGCTCGGCCGTCACGGTCGGCGGGCTCAGGCGTTGGCCCGGGGGAGTCCAAGGGGGGAGTGCGGTGGAGCTGTCAC
>JAODNF010000234.1 GCA_025464915.1 Frankiales bacterium
GACCTCGCCGAGATCCACGCGCCCTTCAGCTCGCAGGAGCTCATCCTCCTCGAGGCCCTGGGCCTCGACGAGAGCAAGACGACCATCAACCCGTCGGGTGGCGCGCTCGCCGCCAACGCGGTCATGGTCGCGGGCCTGCAGCGCTTCGGTGAGGCGTTCCAGCGCATCCAGGCAGGTGAGGGAAAGAACGCTGTCGCCCACGCGACGGGCGGCCCGTGCCTTCAGCAGAACCTCGTCGCCGTACTGGAGGGCTCCAAGTGAGCGGGAACCTGGCCGCGGTCCTCGGGACCGGGCAGACCAAGCACGTCAGCGCGCGCAAGGACGTGAGCATCGCCGGCCTGGTCCGCGAGGCCGCCGACCGCGCGCTCGCCGACGCCGAGCTCGAGTGGAAGGACATCGACGCCGTCGTCCTCGGCAAGGCACCCGACATGTTCGAGGGCGTCATGATGCCGGAGCTCTACCTCGCCGAGGCCCTCGGCGCGGTGGGCAAGCCGATGTTCCGCGTCCACACCGCCGGCTCCGTCGGCGGCTCGACCTCGGTCGTGGCGAGTCACCTGGTCCAGGCCGGCATCCACGAGCGGGTCCTGACGGTCTCCTTCGAGAAGCAGTCGGAGAGCAACGCGATGTGGGCGCTGTCGATCCGCATCCCGTTCTCCCAGCCGCTGGTCGCCGGTGCCGGCGGCTACTTCGCCCCGATCGTCCGCGGCTACATGCAGAAGTCCGGCGCACCGGTGGACACCGGCTACAAGGTGACCCTGAAGGACCGGCTCAACGCGCTGAAGAACCCCTACGCGCACGTCCACGACCACGAGATCACCTACGAGAAGATCGCCGAGTCCCCGCTGCTGTGGGACCCGATCCGCTACGCCGAGACCTGCCCGTCGTCCGACGGCGCCGCGGCGATGGTCATCGGATCGGAGGCCGCTGCCGCCAAGCAGAGCAAGCCGGTCGCGTGGATCCACGGCACCGCCGTGCGGTCCGAGCCGACGATGGGTGCCGGCCGGGACCGCATCAACCCGCACGCCGGCCGTGACTGCGCCAAGGCCTGCTACGCCGAGGCGGGGATCACCGACCCGCTGACGCAGATCGACTGCGCGGAGATCTACGTGCCCTTCAGCTGGTTCGAGCCGATGTGGATGGAGAACCTCGGCTTCGCCGCGGAGGGCGAGGGCTGGAAGATGGTGCACGACGGCAGCACGGCGCTCGACGGCAAGATGCCGATCAACATGAGCGGCGGCGTGCTCTCGACGAACCCGATCGGTGCCAGCGGGATGATCCGCTTCCTCGAGGCGGCCAACCAGGTGCGCGGCCTCGCCGGTGAGCACCAGGTGCCCGATGCGAGGGTCGCCATGGGACACGCCTACGGCGGCGGCTCGCAGTTCTTCGCCATGTGGGTCGTCGGCAGCGAGAAGCCGTCGTCATGAGCGAGGACCGCACGCGGCTCGACGGCCAGGTCGCCCTCATCACCGGGGCCGCCCGCGGGATGGGTGAGTGCACCGCCCGCCTCATGGTGAGCCGCGGGGCCAAGGTGGTCCTGGGCGACATCCTGCCCGAGGTGAAGGACGTCGCCGACTCCCTCGGTGACAGCGCGATCGCGGTGACGCTCGACGTCACGGACGCGCAGGCGTGGAGGGACGCGGTCGCCGCGGCCGAGCTGGCCTTCGGCAAGATCACGATCCTCGTCAACAACGCGGGCGTGCTGCTCATGGACGACCTGCTCAACACGTCCGAGGAGCTCTACCGCAAGGTCAACGACATCAACGCCTTCGGCTGCTTCCTGGGCATGCGTGAGACCGCGCCCTCGATCGCCAAGGCGGGCGGCGGCGCGATCGTGAACCTGTCGAGCGTCGAGGGCCTCGGTGGCAACCGCTTCCTGGTGGCCTACACCGGCAGCAAGTTCGCCGTACGCGGCATGTCGAAGGCCGCAGCGATCGAGCTGGCCCGCAAGGGGATCCGGGTGAACTCGGTGCACCCGGGCGGCATCGACACCCCGATGGTCCAGGCGTTCCTGCCGGGCTCGGAGGACCGCGAGAAGTTCATCGGCGGGCAGGTCGCCATGCACCGCACCGGCAAGCCGGAGGAGGTCGCGGAAGCAGTCACCTTCCTGGCGAGCCCCGCCGCGTCGTACATCACGGGGGCCGAGCTGGCCGTCGACGGAGGGGCCACCGCCACCTCCGGCTTCAAGCAGTAGGAGACACAGTGCAGTTCAACCTGGCCGACATGTTCGAGAAGGTCGTGGACACGGTCCCCGACCGCGAGGCGCTCTACTGCGAGGGCCGGCTGCTGACCTACCAGCAGCTCGACGAGCGCGCCAACCAGCTGGCGCACCACTTCCTGTCGATCGGCATCGAGCCCGGTGACCACGTCGGCTGCCACATGATGAACGGCACCGAGTACCTCGAGACGATGCTCGCGCTCTTCAAGATCCGCGCGGTGCCCATCAACGTCAACTTCCGCTACGTGCACGAGGAGCTGCGCTACCTCTACGAGGACGCCGACCTGGTCGGCACCGTCTTCGACGCCGAGTTCGCCGACCGCATCGCGGCGGTCCTGCCTCAGACGCCGAAGGTGCAGCACCTCATCGCCGTCGGTCCGTTCGAGGGCTTCGAGCTGCCCGAGGGCACGCTGAAGTACGAGGAGGTGCTCGCGGGCCAGCCGACCGACCGCAGCGGCTTCCCGGAGCGCTCGGCGGACGACCTGCTCATCATCTACACGGGTGGCACGACGGGCATGCCGAAGGGCGTCATGTGGCGCCAGGAGGACATGTTCATGGCGGGCATGGGCGGCGGTCGCCCGGCGGGCGAGCCGTTCACGACCCCGGAGGAGGTCGCGGACAACGCGCTCGCCGGCGGCCTCGTCAGCTTCCCCGCGGCTCCGCTCATGCACGGCGCGGCGGAGCTCTCGAGCTTCATCTCGTTCTTCAGCGGCGCCAAGATCCTGCTGATCCGCAAGTTCTCCGGGCACGGCGCGCTCGAGCTCATCCAGGAGCACAAGGCCAACATGCTGATGGTCGTCGGCGACGCGATGGCGACTCCGATCCTCGAGGCCCTGCAGGAGAAGGAGTACGACCTGTCCTCGCTGATGGTCCTCGGCTCGGCCGGGGCGCTGCTCAGCCAGACCACCCGCGACAAGCTCGCCGTCGTGGCACCGAACCTCTACATCAACGACTCCTTCGGCTCGACCGAGACCGGCTACAACGGCTCGGCGAAGCCCGGCACCAACGCCAAGGACGGCCTGAAGTTCGCCATCAACGCGAGGACCACCGTCTTCGGCGACGACGACAAGCCGATCGAGCCCGGCTCGGGCAAGGTCGGCATCGTCGGTCAGAAGGGCCACATCCCGCTCGGCTACTACAACGACCCCGAGAAGACCGCGAAGACCTTCCGCGTCATCGACGGCACCCGCTGGGTCTTCCCCGGCGACATGGCGACCGTGGAGCCGGACGGGACCATGCACTTCCTCGGCCGCGGCTCGATCTGCATCAACTCCGGCGGCGAGAAGATCTACCCGGAGGAGGTCGAGAACGCCATCAAGACGCACCCCGACCTCCAGGACGCCGTCGTCGCCGGCATCCCCGACGAGCGCTGGGGGCGGAAGGTCGCCGCCGTGCTCCAGGTGAAGGAGGGCCACCCAGCCCCGTCGCAGGAGCAGCTCGAGGAGCACCTGTCGACGCAGATCGGCCGTTACAAGCTGCCGCGCTTCATCACCTACGTCGACCTCATGCAGCGCTCGCCGAGCGGCAAGCCGGACTACAAGTGGGCGACCAGGGTCCTCACCGAGGCAGCCGAAGCCGCGTCCGTCTAGATGGAGTGGCTGACCACGGTCGACGCGCTCGTCAGGGCGCGGGCCGAGGACGACCGGCCGGGGCTGCTCTACGAGGGCCGGTCCTGGACCTACCGCGAGTACGTCGCGGAGGCGGCAGCGCGCGCAGCCTGGTACGACACGGTCCGCCGGCCGGTGCCGCACGTCGGCGTGCTCCTCGAGAACGTCCCCGAGTACGCCTTCTGGCTGGCGGCAGCGGCTCTCGGGCGCTTCGTCCTCGTCGGCCTCAACGCCACCCGGGCCGGCCAGGGCCTGCTCGACGACGTGAGGGCCACCGACTGCCACCTCGTGCTCACCGACCGGCCGGAGCTGTTCGAGGGCCTGGAGATCCCCGTCCTCGACCCGGACCAGATCCCCTACCCCCCGGCGGCTCTTCCGGAGGGCGCGGCGGAGCTGGACGACCTCTACCTGCTCATCTTCACGAGCGGCACCACCGGCAGCCCGAAGGCCGTCATGTGCAGCCAGGGCAAGATCGCCACCCAGGGCCTCGGGCTGACCTGGCGGGTGGACCTTAAGGCCGAGGACACGTCGTACCTGTCCATGCCGCTGTTCCACTCGAACGCGGTGATCGCCGGCTGGGCGCCGAGCCTCGCTGTCGGGGCGACGATGGCGCTCAAGCGCAAGTTCAGCGCCAGCAGCTTCATCAGCGACTGTCGTGAGGTCGGCGCGACGTTCGCCAACTACGTCGGCACGCCGCTGTCCTACGTCCTGGCGCAGCCGCCCAGGCCGAACGACGCGGACAACCCGCTGACCAGGGTCTTCGGCAACGAGGGCGCTCCTGCCGACCTCGAGCGGTTCGCCAGCCGCTTCGGCTGCGAGGTGCTCGACGGCTTCGGCTCGACCGAGGGCGGCGTCAGCATCACCAAGGTCGAGGGCACTCCGCCGGGAGCGCTCGGCAAGAGCGCCGTCGGCGACGTGCGCATCCTCGACAGCGACACCGGTGAGCGCAAGGCCGTCGCGGTCTTCGATGCCGACGGCCGGCTGGCCAACGCCGAGGAGGCGGTCGGGGAGATCGTCAACATGGACGGCCCGATGGCCTTCGAGGGCTACTGGAACGCGCCCGCGGACACCGCGCACCGAAACCGGGACGGCCGCTACTGGTCCGGCGACCTGGGCTACGAGGACGCAGCCGGGTTCCTGTACTTCGCCGGCCGCAGCCTGGACCGGCTCAGAGTCAGCGGCGAGAACTTCCCGGCCGCTCCGGTCGCGCGGCTCATGACCCGGCACCCGCACGTCGTCGAGGCGGTCGTGTTCGCGGTGCCCGACGCGATCGCGGGGGACCAGCTGATGGCCGCCGTCGTCCCGGCCGAGGGCTTCGACCCGTCGACGTTCGCCCAGTGGGTGGCCGACCAGCCGGACGCGAGCAGGACGTGGGTACCTCGCTACCTGCGGGTCGGAGACCTGCCCAGGACCGCCACCGGCAAGGTCGTCGTGCGGCGGCTGGCGAGCGAGCGCTGGGACGCGCCGGATGTGCACGTGCGCGACGGCGACCGCATGCGGCCCTTCACACCGGAGGACCGCGCAGCCCTCGAGAAGGCCTTCGCGGACAGCGGTCGACAGCTGGTCTGACACCTTGACCGTGTGACTGCGGCCACAGTAGAACGTGTTACAGGAAATCCCCACGAATCGAGTCGCATGTACCTGACCTACACGGACGCCCAGCGCGAGTTCCGCGATGAGCTCCGGGCCTACTTCGGGCAGCTGATGACCCCGGAGCTGCGGGCCTCGCTGAGCGAGGGCGAGCTCGAGGGCCCGTCGTACAAGGAGATGGTCCGGCAGCTCGGCAGGGACGGGATGCTCGGCGTCAGCTGGCCGGTGGAGTACGGCGGCGGGGGTCGCGACCTGCTCGACCAGTACATCTTCTACGACGAGAGCCAGCGCGCCCAGGTGCCGATCCCGTTCCTCACGCTGAACACGGTGGGGCCGACGATCATGCACCTCGGTTCGCAGGAGCAGAAGGACTTCTTCCTGCCCAAGATCCTCAAGGGCGATCTCCACTTCTCCATCGGCTACTCCGAGCCCGGTGCCGGCACCGACCTGGCGAGCCTGAAGACGACGGCCGTCCGCGACGGCGACCACTGGGTCATCAACGGCCAGAAGATGTGGACCAGCCTGATCCAGCACGCCGA
>JAODNF010000313.1 GCA_025464915.1 Frankiales bacterium
GAAGTGGTGCGCGAAGGCGAAGGGCAGGCCGAGCAGGCCGGCGAGCTGCGCGGAGTAGCCGCTCGAGCCCAGCAGCCACACCTCGGGGGAGTTGCCCTCGGCGGGCACCGCCGTGATGCCCTCCACCGGGCCGTCGAAGAAGGCACGCACGAGCTGGATCTCGCCGGGGATGTCGTCGACGTTGCCCCGGCGCAGCAGCTGCGCGGTCCGTTGATCGGTGCCCGGCGCGCGACCGATGCCGAGGTCGATCCGGTCGGGGTAGAGCCCGGCCAGGGTGCCGAACTGCTCCGCGACGGTCAGGGGCGGGTGGTTGGGGAGCATCACGCCGCCCGACCCGACCCGGATCCGGCTGGTGGCTCCGGCGAGCGCGGCGATGAGGACCGCGGGCGCGCTGGACGCGATGCCTGGCATGCCGTGGTGCTCGGCGACCCAGAGCCGGCCGTACCCCAGCTCCTCCACGTGCTGCGCGAGCGTGACCGCGTCCTGGAGGGCTGAGGCGCTGCTGCGCCCGGACGCGACGGGGACGAGGTCGAGCACGCTGAGGGGGATCACCCCCACGCCAACACCGGATGCCGCGCCAGCCTTCCTCGATGATGAGAGCGTGCAGTTCGCTTCCTGGCTGGCCCTCGAGCCCGTGCCCTTCGTACCGGAGCTGCTGCTGCACCAGGCCGACGACATGCACGCGCTGTGGGAGGAGGTCACCGCGCTGACAGGCCAGGAGGCGCCGCCGTACTGGGCGTTCCCCTGGCTCGGCGGGCAGGCCGTCGCCCGCTGGGTGCTGGACCACCCCGACGCCGTCGCGGGCAAGCGGGTGCTGGACCTGGCCACCGGCTCCGGGCTCGTCGCGCTGGCCGCGCGACGGGCGGGGGCCGCGCACGTGCTGGCCAACGACATCGACCCCATCGCGGGCGAGGTCGTGCTCGCCAACGCGCAGGCCAACGACCTCGAGATCACCTGGTGGTGCAGGGACCTGCTCGACGAACCGCCGCCGGACGTCGACGTCGTGTTTGCCGGGGACATCCTCTACGACCGCGACATCGCGCCACGGGTGATGAGGTGGCTGCAGCTGGTGGAGGGGCCGGTCGTCCTCGGTGACCCGGGCCGCGACTACCTGCCGCAGCAGGGGCTGGTCGAGGTCGCCTCCTACGAGATCCCGACCACCCGCGAGCTCGAGGGCGTGTCGGTCAAGCGGACGCGCGTGTTCGCTCTGCCGAGGGAAGGCCGATCAGCGGCTGCACCCTGATGCCCAGGGCGAAGCAGCGCTCGCGCAGGTCGCCCCACAGGGCGTGGTCCTGGGCCAGCAGCACGCCGTCGGGACGGGCGACCGCCAGCACCAGCTCGGTCGTACCGCTCCCCTCGAGCATGGCGCAGAGGTTGTCGCGCAGCCTCGGGTCCCACTGGTCGGCCAGCGACTCGAGCTCCACGACCAGCTCCTGGTCGAGGAACGCGACCGCGTCGCCGTTGTCCAGCGGGGAGTCTCGGTAGGTCGCCAGTGCGGCGTCGGTGTCATCCATGCCGCACAGCCTTGCCGGTCCTGCCGGTCGCTGCAGAACCCCTTGTGGACAAGGCAACCGCCCTCGTCGGACGTCGTCCTCAGAGTGCTGGGCAACGAGAGAGGGGACAGCCCATGTGCTGGATGTACGACCACCCGGCGGCGACGTTCGACGACTACCTCCAGGAGGTGGTCCGGCCGACAGTCGCGCGGTGCGGCCATGCGGTGCAGGCGACCGACTGGAGGGGCCGGCCGATGGCCTACACGGTCGGCCTCACCGAGCGCGGTGAGCCGGAGCTGGTCGTGACGGGCAAGCCGCCGGACGAGGCCCACGACCTGCTCGGGGCGCTGCTGGCGGGGGAGGAGCAGCCGTCCCTCGACGCCCGCTGCGACCTGGTGCAGGGGCCCGCGCTGTGGGCGCTGCCGGTGGACAAGCCCGAGCGGCTGTCGGTCGCGTGGCGGCTCTACCCGGAGCTGACAGCGCTGCAGGTGGTGTGGGCCGACGCGTTCGGTCGCTGGCCGTGGGAGGTGGACCGCAGCCCGCAGCGGCTGCTCTCCCTGCCCGCCGAGAGGGGGCGCCTGGCCGGGTAGCCCGGCTGGTCGGTGAGCCGCCGGAAACGCAGGCTTCACACAGGTTTCACGGGAGTGCGACAGGGGGGCGACGGCGTCCGGCGAAGCAGTGATCATGCGCCGTCGCTCCCTTGCCCTCGTCCCCGTCGCCGGTCTGCTGATCGGGACGCACGCCCTCGCCGGTGCCCCCGCCGCTCCGACCGGTCCCCTCGTCGCGGCGGACGGGCACGGTCTGATGCCGCAGTACGCGAGTCTCGCCGACGTCCAGCGGGTCGCCCGCCGCACGGCCGCCGACGACCGGGCCGACACCCTCAGCCACTGGGGCGCGACGACGCAGTCCGCGACACCCGAGGGCAGGCTCGTCGGCCTGCTGAAGACCGGGGACGCCGCGTTCTGGACCGGCGGCTACGTCGCCGACCACGTCCTGACGAGCCAGGTCCCGACCAGCGTGGCGTGCCAGCTGACGCACTGCTTCACCTGGAAGATCACGCTCACGACCGTCCCGACCCGCTTCCGCGTCGGCCTCGACACGCCCTCACGCGAGTCGTCGTTCACCCTTGAGCTCATCGACAGCGGCGGGACGACCGTCGCGTCAGCGACGAACAGCAACACGTTCAACAAGGAGCTGTTCGTCAGCAAGCCGGCCAAGGGCACGTACACGGTGCGGGTGGTGCCCCGGGACGCCGCCTATGCCCGCTTCCGCCTGCGGGCGAAGGCGGAAGGGCCGCTGCCGACGTACAAGAAGAAGACCGAGCTGCTCCCGAACCTGCAGGCCACCCCGCCCTACGAGTTCGGCTTCGTGGCGCCAGCCGACCCTGCGAACGCGGCGTACCCACCGGACACGGTCAACCCGCCGCTCGACGTCCTCGGCTACCACCCGCTCAGCTGCGCCGCCGATGAGACGGCGCAGGACAAGGTGACGCGCTGCCTGCGCTTCACGACCGGTCCGCGCAACAACGGCGTCGGCCCGATGGACCTCGGCTACTTCCCCGCCGAGCACGGGCTCGGGATCACCGAGGAGGGCCCGGTCACGCAGTACGTGCACTGGAGCGACGGCACGACCACGCAGCGACCCGCCGGGACGTTCCTGTTCCACAAGACGCACGCGCACTACCACTACCAGGACATCCTCAACTACCGGCTCTTCCACGTGCTCCCCGGCCACGTGCTGACACCGGCGGGCAAGGGCACGAAGTCCGGGTTCAGCCCGGCGGACCAGCTGTTCGCCGACTGGTTCACGTTCACGCAGGAGCAGGGCCAGTACGTCGAGGGGGTCTCGAGCTCGCGCTCGATCGGCGCGTCGACCTTCGGTCTCAGCACCGGGTGGGGCGACGTCTACCGCTGGCAGCGTCCCGGCCAGTACGTCGACTTCGGCGGCGACGGTGACGGCCTCTACCTGCTGCGCTCCACGGTGGACATCAACAACCACGTCCTGGAGACGAACGAGCACGACAACACCGCGTACGCCTACCTCCAGATCACGGGGGACAGCGTGCGCATCATCGAGCGCGGTCAGGGCATGAGCCCGTGGGACAAGGGCAAGAAGGTCTTCACGGACCGGTAACACGACTGCGGGAGGCTCTGGGCGTGATCACGAGGCGCAAGCGGCTGGGCAAGGTGCAGGTCACGTTCGTGCCACCGACGCGCGAGGAGCCCGTCTTCGTGGCCGGCAGCTTCAACGGCTGGCAGCCCGAGCCGTGCAAGCGGGCCCGTGACGGGTCGCTCCGGGCCACTGTCAGCGCGGAGCCGGGGGAGACCCTCGAGTTCCGCTACGTCACCGCTTCGGGCGAGTGGTTCGACGACGAGGGTGCCGACGAGCACGTCTGGAACGAGCACGGCACGCAGAACGGGCTGCTGCACCTCTGACCGGCAGCCGTATCTGAAACACTTTCACGTCGTTGGGAAGGACAGTCCCCCGCGACCTCGAAGGGTTCCGCATGCGCCGCCCCCTGATCGCCCTCGCCCTGCTGTCGTCCCTGGCGGCCGGCTCCTACGCCAACCTCGGCTCGGCCGCGACGGTCAAGAACGCGGCGCCGCTGCAGGAGGCCCTCGACAAGGGCGTCACCACGCTGGTGCAGCCGCGCACGCCCTCGACCGCCGACCGCTACGCGCCGGCGAACGGTTGCTGGTCCCTCCGGTCGGTCTCGAGCGGCAAGCTCGTCTCGCTGAGCGGCACGACCTACTCGGCGTCCGGCGCGACCGGTACGGCCTTCCGCTTCCAGGCCTTCGACCTCGGCAAGTACCTGCTGTTCACCCCGCAGCAGCACTTCCTCGCGACCGCCGCCAACCCGCTTCCGACACAGGAGGCCGCCAAGGCCGTCAACGGGCTGCTCGCCGGCACGGGTGACGAGTACGAGCGCGCTGTGCGCGCGCCTGCGGAGACCGCTGTCGACACCGGCGTGAGCGCGGTCGAGGTCGGCACCGCACCGCTCGTGGCGCAGGTCCGCGGGGACAAGGTCGTCGACGCCGCGGGTGCCTCCGCCTCGGCCGAGTGGGTCGTCAAGAAGGTCGGCGCGCACTTCCTGCTGCAGCAGGCCTACGACGACGGTGACGATGCCGTCACCGGCCCGCTCGACCCAGCCATCAGCGCGACCGTCGTCTCGAGCAGGGCCGGCGTCCTCACGGCCGGCGCCGGCGCCCTCGCCACGCCCGCCGCCCAGTTCGACCTCGTCGCGGCCAAGGGCTGCGCCGTCTGGCCCGAGTCCGGCACCGGCGTGTCCGGCCCGGTGGCGACCGGGGCGACGGGCTACTCCGAGACCAAGGGGTACGTCGACGCGCACCTGCACACGATGGCCTTCGAGTTCCTCGGTGGCCGCGTGATCTGCGGTCGGGTCTGGCACCCGTACGGCATCAACGCCGCCCTGCAGGACTGCCCCGACCACAAGGTCGGCAACGGCCAGGGCGCGCTGCTCGAGGACGTGCTCTCCGGCCAGAACCCGGCCACGGGGCACAACACCGACGGCTACCCGAAGTTCACGTTCTGGCCGCACTACAACTCGCTGACCCACCAGCAGGTCTACTACAAGTGGGTCGAGCGGGCCTGGCGCGGCGGCCTGCGTATGTACACCAACCTGCTCGTCCAGAACGGGCAGCTGTGCGAGATCTACCCGCTCAAGAAGA
>JAODNF010000319.1 GCA_025464915.1 Frankiales bacterium
CGAGATGAACGCGACCTGGTCCCGGTGGTGGGCGTAGTAGCTGTCCATCGGGCCGACCGGGGGGTCGTAGGTGACCGGGTGCTGGTCCCACCCACCCGGAGGCGCGGGACACCCGGGGTAGGAGCTGTACACGAATGCCGGCCCTGGCCCTTGGGGGGTCGGGCCCTGGTCGGTCACCACGAGCACGTCGCCGTCGAGCCTTCCGGTCAGCGTCGCGTAGCCCTCGACGGCGCCGTCGGCTTCGCGCCGGTTGCCGAGCGTCGCGAGGTCCACGCCGCGGACATCGACCCCGAGGGCGCACCACTGAGGTGGCGGAGTCGGGAAGCGGAGCACGTCGTCCCGGAACTCGGGCGCGCAGAAGCGTGGAGGCTTCCCCGGTACCTGCACGACGCGACCCGAGGCCGTCAGCAGGGTGGAGTCCGTCGCGGGAAGCACGACCTTCGCCGGAGTGCCGGGGAGGCTCAACGCCACCGCGGCCCCTGCGCCAGCGACGATCAGCACAACCGCGGCTGCCGTGAAGCGTCGGCGGACGAGCGACGCGCGCTTGCGTCGAACTCCCGCCAGCCGGTTCGGCGCGTCGGGGAGCAGCTCGGCCGCGCGGTGCAGCGCGTCGTGGATGTCGTCGGTCATGACCTGTCCCCTACCGTCGGCGCGAGGACCTCGCGCAGTCTTGCGACGGCCTTGGCGTGCTGGCTCTTCACGGTCCCGACGGAGCAGCCCATCAGCGAGGCGACCTGCTGCTCCGTCTGGTCGGCGTAGTGGCGCAGGACCACCACCGCCCGCTGCCGGGGAGGCAGGGCGAGGAGGGCCTGCAGCACCTCGTCGTCGTACCCGGTGTCCTGCACCGCCCCTTCGGGCAGGCGGTCCACCGGCCGTTCGTGCCAGCTCCGCCGGCGGCGCCAGGACGTCGCCGTGTTGACGAGCGCCCTGTGCACGTAGCCGTCGAGGTTGTCGGCCCTGCGGACCGACGACCAGCGCAGGGCGCGCCGGGCCAGGACCTCCTGGACGAGGTCCTCCCCGAGGTGCCGGTCGCCGACGAGGAGGACAGCTAGGGTTGCTTCAGGCGGTGGATCCGTGCAGGTGGTCGCACAGCCGGGTCTGGCCCTTGGCGATCGAGCCGCCGCCGATCCCCTCGAGCGCGGCGAACGGGCCGCACTGGTTCTTGACGATCCAGACGTGGACCATCGGGGTCGGGATCGGCTTCACCTGACCGGCGGGGCAGTTGCCGGCGGCGTCGGTGATTCCCTGCACGTAGCCGCTCGGCGAGTAGCAGAGGTTGTCGTGGATGTGCCACTGCACGAGCGCTCCCCCGACGTCCGGGACGTCCGCGAGGTCCGTGCCGGGTGCGACCATGTACATCGCCGCCACGAGGGTCCGGCCGCCCTTGCTGGTGTCGTAGACGAGCGACTCCGGGTGGTCGGGGTCCAGGACGTGGCTGTCGTGCAGGAACGCCTGGTTCACCAGGTGCTCGGTGCCCGTGAAGCCGTCCCCGATGCTCCGGAACCCATGCTTCTCGGCGTACTCGGCGTCCGCCCACTGCGGCAGCCGGGCGACGGTGATGGCGACCAGGTTCTCCGCGGCGGCCTGCTGCTGCGGGGTGACGCCCGGGGTGCCGCTGAGGTCGATGGGCAGGGTCGGGTCGTACGGCGTCGCGTGCACGCCGGCGTGGGTGTGCCCGGCGACGCCGGCATGCGTGTGGTTGGAGGTCGAGACGGTCCCGACGCCGGTGGCGAGCGCCAGCGGCAGGGCGACTGCCCAGACGGGTACGGCGAGACCTCGGGACCTCCCTGTTGCCGCAGCGGCGCAGACGGTGCCGAGGGCGGCGAGGACGGCAGCGCTCACGTCGGAGACCTGCAGCGCCTCGGGCGTCTGCAGGCCGTCGACGAACGGCAGTCCGACGGACTTCGCGATCGCCCAGCCGACGGCCGCTGCGAGCCCGACCGCCACGCCGGCGTAGGCGGTGAGGGCGTCGCGGCGGACCATGGCCACGCAGCCCCAGCCGACCTGCGCGATGGCCAGCGCCGTGAAGACGTAGACAGCCTGCTTGTGGTCGCCGTGGACACCCGCGGCGGCGAAGTGGATGGCCCCGCCCCCGAGCGAGGACAGGCCGGCGACGACCAGCCACGACGTCGTGCGGTGCGGGCGGACGACCGGAGCAGGCGTCAGCGCCGGGCGCTCCTCCAGCAACGTCATGCACCGGAACGTAGGCGTCTGTCCGGCTCGTGGCTCTAGCCCAGAGGGACCCTCTCGCGGGACGCGAGCGCGGTCTTCGCCGTCGGTGACACCTCGACGTCCGCCTTGCGGGGGTTCGTCCCCAGCACCTGGTCGCCGAAGCGGGTGGCGACACCGAGCCAGTAGCGCTCGTTGCGGAAGTGGTGAAGCCGGTGACCGCGATGCAGGCGGCGGAACAGGTAGTGCTGCGGCGCGTAGTCGGTGTGGATGAGGAAGTGCACCCACTCGTAGACCAGCACGAGCGCGGTGATCGTCAGGACGGCGGTGACGGCGGACGGTCGGCGGAAGCCGAGGACGATGGCCAGGTTGAGCGGCAGGCCACCGAGGATCACGGCTGGGTGGATGAACTGGAAGCGCAGGTCCCGGGGGTCCTCGTGGTGGCGGCGGTGGCTGACACCGGCGAGCCGGTCCCGCATGCTGCCGTCGGCCGGGCAGTGCAGCACGAACACGTGGATCAGCCACTCGCTGAACGGGTTGAACGCGACCAGGGCCGCCACCACGATCGCGTCGGCGACCGACCAGTCCTCCCACAGCGCCCTGACGACCGCGAGGACGACCAGCTCCCCCAGCAGCAGCTGCGGGCTGCGGTGCTGCACGAACTCGCGCAGGCCGTCGCCGAGCGTCCGGATGTCCCGCGTGACGGCTGGCACGAACCGGACAGTACGCCCTGGGTCAGGGCAGGTCGACGTCCAGGAGCAGCCAGTGCGTGCCGTCGTCGTCGATGCGCAGCGAGCCGTTGCCCGTGAGCCCGACGAGCTCCCCCGAACCGCTGCCCGGCGCGATGACGACCAGCTCGCTCAGGCGGTCCGGGCCGCCGTCGGTCGTCGCGGAGTGCGCGAAGGCGAAGGCGCCCTGCTTGCCGAGCAGCGTTCCCTCGAACGCCTCCATCGCGACGTAGGTGCCGACCCCCGTCGCGTTGTCGAAGGCGAAGCTGAACTGCGTCGTGGAGCGGCCGCTGAGGTCGCCCTCGAACTCCTTGACCATCAGGGCGTGCCCGACAGTCGTGCCCGTCGTGACCGGCGAGACGTAGTCGGTCGGCTCGAACGACGAGACGCGGAAGGTGCTGGTGGCAGTCGTGGGCATGACTCGCAGTCTGCCGGTCAGGTCAGACGTGCCGGCGCCGACGAAGCACGAGGGCGCCCCCGAGGAGCAGCAGGCCGAGCACGGGGAGCACGGTGCGCAGGCCGGTCGCAGCGAGGCCACCGCTCCCGTTCTTGCTCCCGGCGGGGGTCGTGGTGGGCCGCCCTCCCAGGTTGACGCCCGGCGGCACGACGTACGAGGCGCCGAGGACGAAGCTGAACGACGGCGAGGCGTCGAGCAGGTTGGCCGTCAGGGTGTCCTCGGACCCGAACTGCCCGGAGCCGGTCGGCTCGGTCACGCCGATCGGACCGTCCGGGACCGGCGACATGGTCGTGAAGCCGGTGACGCTGTAGAGGCCGTCGCCCTTCTTCGGGCTGCCGATCGCGGACGTCGGGACCGTCCACACGATGGCGTCACCCTTGATGCGGCCGGGGACGGCAACGCCTGACGGGTAGGCGAAGTACTTCGTGTGCGTCGTGTCGATCGACGCCGTCTTCCCGACGTAGTACTCGGGCTGACCGTCCTGACCGACCTGCAGACCGACGTACCAGATCTGCCCGTCCTTGCCCGAGGTGCCGTAGCGGCCGGCCCAGCGCACCCGCCAGTTGGCGTAGAGGCCGCCGTTGGTCACGGGCTGCACGAGGTTCTCGGCCAGCCCGGACTGGTTGGTGCGCAAGGTGATCTGCAGGTGCGTCGCGTCGGACTGCTTGATCCCGACGCTCTTGATGTCGAGCCCTGGTGAGGCGTTGACGTCGGTCCCCGGCAGCGACAGGTAGGCGTCAGGAGAGCCCTTTCCGACCGGGTCCGTCACGAAGCCCGCGGCGGGGACACCGCTCCCCACGCTGCCCTTCTTCGCGTAGAGGGACGGGCCGGCCACCTGGTGGACGTGCATGGTGGGCCCGGCGGCCTCTGCCGGCGTCTGCCCGCAGCCCTGGCAGATGTCGTTGTTGCGGTTGCCCGAGGTGTCGTCGACGTAGGAGATCAGCGCCTCGCCGTTCAGGCCCCTCTGCACCTGGAGGTAATCGCCGAGGCTGCGGTCGGCCGAGCCGCCCAGGCCACCGGTCGAGATGCCGCTGTACTTCACGTGGTGGTCGGTGACCCTCGTCAGGGAGTACGACGGGGAGCTCGCGAGAGCGTTGGTGCTCTGCGCCATCCAGACGTCCCACAGGGCGTGGTCCGCCGCGTCCGGTCCTGGCTTGTCACCACTGGGAGCGGCGCCGTACCAGGCGATGTCGACCCGGCCCGGGTCGCCGGCGACGATCCACGGGAAGATGACCGCGGGCTGAGAGGGCGGGTTGAGCCTCTTGGGCGCGGTCCAGTGGCTCCCGCCGTCCTTCGAGGTCGCGATCATGACCTCGCCGGGACCGTCGTACGCGCCGCCGCTCTTCAGCGGGTACTGGGCCCAGGTGACG
>JAODNF010000302.1 GCA_025464915.1 Frankiales bacterium
AGCATCAGCGAGGCCGGGAAGGGCCAGGGCTGGCTGGCGGAGTAGCGGACGTCGCCCACGGCGACGCCGGTCTCCTCCATCACCTCACGGACCACTGCCTGCTCGGCGCTCTCACCCGGCTCCACGAACCCCGCCAGCGTCGAGTAGCGACCGGCGGGCCAGATCGCCTGCCGGCCCAGCAGGCAGCGGTCCCCGCCGTCGTGGACCAGGACGATCATGGCGGGATCGGTACGGGGGAAGTGCTCGCTCCCGTCGGCCTCGCACACCCGGACGGCACCGCCCTTCGCCGAGTGCGTGGGGGCACCGCACCGAGGGCAGTGCGCGTGGGTCGCGTGCCAGTTGGCCAGTCCGACGGCGTGGACCAGCAGCCCGGCATCGCGGTCGCCGAGGAGGTGACCGACGTCGCGCAGGTTCTTCGCGACCGCCCCGAGCCTGCGCGGCAGCGCACCCCGCACGGCGAAGTAGCGGCCGCCGCCGAGGTAGAGGCGGTCACCGTCAGGAGCATCGCCCGGGCCCACGAGCACCAGGTCCGTACCATCGACGAGCGCACGGCCCTGCTCGTCGACGACGAGCACTTCCGCTGATTCCCAGGCCTTCTCGAGCGCTGCAGCATCGTCGCGACGGTGCGCGTCCCGATCGACCTCCGCCCTCGAGAGAGCCGGCACGGTCATCCGAGCTCGACGTCCACGAGACCCCGCAGGCTCTTCTCGACGGTGGCGACGTCGCCGACGAGGACGGGCGTGAGGACGGTCGGTGCGAGCCAGCGCGCACCTGCCGCGAGGACGTCCTCGGTCGTGACGGCGGCGAGCTGCTTCGGGTACTCGCGGAGCCAGTCGATGGCCAGCCCGCCGGCCGCGAGCTGCGACAGGGTGCCCGCGAGCCCGGCCTGGGTCGCCGTGCCGAGCGCAAGGGTGCCGATGGCATAGCGACGCGCCTGGTCGAGCTCGTCCTGACCGACGGGCACGGTGGCCATCCGCCCGAGCTCGTACAGCGTCTCGAGCATGGACGGCGCGGTGACCTCGGTCGCGACGTCCGCCCCGGCGACCAGGCGCGAACCGCCGAGCGGGTGGTCGAGGCCGGAGTGCGGGCTGTAGGTGTAGCCCTTGTCCTCGCGGATGTTCGACACCCAGCGGCTCGAGAAGTAGCCGCCGAAGACGAGGTTCGCGAGCACGGTCGCCGCGAAGTCGTCGTCGGTCCGGTTCGGCGCGGCCCCGCCGAAGCGGATCGTGGTCTGGACCGCTCCGGGACGGTCGACGAGCAGCGCCGTCCTGCCGGGCTGGGAGGGCGTGGCCGGCATCTCGACGCTGGAGCCGATCGCCGTCCACCCGTTGAGGGCGTTCTGGACGGCAGCCGTCGCGCGGGCAGGGGTGACGTCGCCGACGATCGTCAGGATGCTGCCCGCGGGCACGATCCGGGTGGCGTGCAGCGTGCGCAGCTGCTTGGGCTTCACGGCCTCGACCTCGTCCGCGAGCGGGAGGTCCTGGGCGTAGGGGTGCTCACCGTAGAGCCGGGCGAACAGCGCCTCACGCGCCACCACACCTGCGGAGCTGCGGTGGATCGCGAGCTCCTGCACGAGCCGGTCGCGCTCCCCCTCGACGTCGTGCTTCGGGAAGGTCGCGCTCGTCAGGAGCTCACCCAGCAGGGCAAGGAGCCCCGGCAGGCCGTCGAGCAGGACGGAGCCGCCGAACGCGAGCCGGTCGGAGTCGACGCTCACCCCGAGGGTCGCGCCGACGGCCTGCAGGTCGCGCGCGATCTGGCCGGCGTCGCGGTGCTCGGTCCCGGACAGGAACGTGTCCGCGAGCAGGTGGGCGCGGGCGACGTGGGTCGCCGTGCCCTTCTTCGGCGCGGCGAACGGGATGCGCAGCCGGACCTCGGCCAGCGGGACGCCCGGGCGGCGGACGGCGAGGACCCGCAGCCCGTTGTCGAGCGTGGTGTCCCCGACGGTCGGGAGCTTGACGGCTCTCGCCTTGGCGAGAGCGGGGACGGCGCGGGTCATGCGTGAGCTCCCGGGCGCAGCTCGAGCACCGCGCGGTTGTCGGTGCCCAGGGTGCCGGCGGCCTTCCGCACCTGGGCTGCGGTGACGCTGGCGAGGAGTCCTGGCAGCTGGTTGAGCAGCTCGGCCTTGCCGCGCTGCTGCTCGAACACGGCGGCGTGGGTCGCCCGCCCGAGGACCGGGTCGACGTCGCGCAGGTAGCGGGCGGTCATCCGGGCCACCGTGCGGTCGACCTCGTCCTGGTCGAGTCCGTCCGTCACGAGCCGCGCGATCTCCTCGTCGACCGCCGTGATGACGGTGTCTGCCGCGACGTCCGGCGCGTGGTGCATCTCGAGCAGGAGCGGCGTGGGGTCCCGGGCATCGAGCGGGTCGCCCATGATGCCGAGGTAGCCACCGACGCTGGTCGCGATGCGGTCCTTGAGCAGCAGTCGCTCCTGCAGCCGTGCCGCGTCACCGTCGGTCAGGACCTCGGCCAGCACGACGTACGGCAGGTAGGTCCTCAGGTCCTT
>JAODNF010000373.1 GCA_025464915.1 Frankiales bacterium
GCGCCGTGGTCAACGCCAACCCGGAGTGGGCCGACGTCGTCGCGGCGGCCGAGGCCCTCGGCCGCCCGGCCAAGCAGGTGCTGGCCGACGCGATCCGGGCGATCACACCTCGCTGAGGAACGCGAGCACGCCGCCGGACACGGGCACCCCCACCACGTCGTACGTCGCCCGCTGGGCGCGGGTGCTGGACAGCCGCACCAGCCCGCGGGTGAGCCGTCCCGTAGCGAGGCTGCGCAGCGGCGGGGCCTGCACCTCCGGGTCGGGCACCGCCAGCCCCGCAGCGAAGTCGACCAGCTCGACCAGGTCGAGCAGCAGCGCACCGACCGCGCCGGTCGGGTCGACGGCCAGCAGGTCGCCGCAGCTGCGGCTCATGGCGGCGACGCGGCCGTCGGCGTCGAGGAGCAGGCAGGCCTCGGCAGCGTCACGGACCTGGTCGACCCAGCGCCCGAAGCCGGTGTCGCGAGGGGCGTCGAGGTGCAGGAGCCGCACGACCGGCGAGGGCGCGGCGTCCAGGCGCGTCAGCGGCAGGAGCAAGGAGGCGCCGTCCTGGGGCAGTCGCTCGGGAAGGCTCACAGCCCTGCTCCGGTGAAGTGCACCCGCGAAGGGTACGGCCTCAGCCTCCTAAGGTGGTGACATGACCGCCAGCGGCGTGACCAGCGAGGTCGGGCGCCTGCGCACCGTGCTGCTGCACCGTCCCGGGGCCGAGCTGTCCCGCCTCACCCCGCGCAACAGCAGCGACCTGCTGTTCGACGGCGTCCCGTGGGTCGGTCGCGCGCAGGAGGAGCACGACGCGTTCGCCCAGGAGCTGCGCGACCGCGGCGTCGAGGTGCTGTACCTGCAGCAGCTGCTCGCCGAGTCGCTCGCGTCGGAGCCGGCCCGCGCGGAGGTCGTGCACAGCGCCGTGGCTCCCACCATGGTCGGTCCCACCCTCGCCGCCACCCTCCGCAGCTGGCTGCTCGACCTGCCGGCCGACGAGCTGGCCCAGCACCTGGTCGCGGGGCTCACCCACGACGAGCTGCCGCGATCCGGTGCGGCAGGGGTCGTGGAGCGGATGGCCGGCCCGGCGGAGTTCGTCGTACCCCCGCTGCCCAACGTGCTGTTCACTCGCGACAGCAGCGTGTGGGTCCGCGACCAGGTCGCCGTCACCAGCCCGTCGATGCGGGCGCGGCAGCGCGAGGCCTCGCTGACCCGGTCGATCTACACCCACCACCCGCGCTTCGACGGCACCGCGCTGCTCTACGGCGGCAGCCGCGAGGAGGCGTGGTTCGAGGGCGGCGACGTGCTGCTGCTGTCGCCCGGCGTCGTCGCGGTCGGCGTCGGGCAGCGCACCACCCCCGCCGGCGTCGAGGCCTTCGCGCTGCGGGCCTTCGCCTCAGGGGTGGCCCACACCGTGCTCGCCGTCCCCATCGCGCAGGAGCGCGCGACGATGCACCTCGACACCATCTGCACGATGGTCGACACCGATGCCGTCGTGATGTTCCCCGCGGTCGCCGACACCCTGATGGCCTGGACCGTCACGGCCGACGACGAAGCGGTCCGGGTCGAGGGGCCCTCGCCGTTCCTGGTCGCCGCGGCGAAGGCGATGGAGCTGTCGGAGCTCCGGGTCGTCGACACCGGCCTCGACCCGGTGACCGCCGAGCGCGAGCAGTGGGACGACGGGAACAACACCCTGGCCATCGCTCCGGGCTTGGTCGTCGCCTACGAGCGCAACGTGGTCACCAACCAGGCTCTCGAGGCCGCGGGGATCGAGGTGGTCCGGATCGCCGGCTCGGAGCTGGGCAGCGGCCGGGGCGGCCCCCGGTGCATGTCGTGCCCCGTCACGCGTGACCCGCAGTCCTAGGACCCTTGCCCACTTGAACCCGGGAGCCTCCAGGCGCGAAGGTCTCGTCATGAAGCTCGCGCTGCGCGTCCTGGCCTTCCTCGCCCTTGTCGGCGTGGCCGTCGTGCATCTCAAGATCGCGGGCAACTACAAGGGCGTCGGCAAGGACCCGCTCTCGCTGCCCGACCAGTTCTACGCGCAGTCGGCCGTCGCGATCCTGCTCGGCGTGGCTCTCATCGCCGCCCCCCGGCAGGCCGTCTGGGCCGCCTCGCTCCTGTTCGGTCTCGGGTCGCTCAGCGTCCTGGTCTACAGCCGCTACAAGGCTCTGCCGGTCTACGGCTTCCCGCCCGGCTTCCAGGAGAGCTGGCACGCCGAGGGAGCGAAGCTCGCTGCCGTCTTCGAGGGCGTGACCATCGCGCTGTCGTTCGTCGGCCTCGCGATCACCCGCAGCGACGACTGACCCGCAGGCCGGCAGCCCACGCCGGGCGGGGTCAGCGCAGGGTGAGCTGGCGGTTGACCAGGCCCTGCCGGGCACGACGGGCCTCGCTCGACAGGTCCGGCTCCGCGAGGGCCGCGTCGAGGCGGGCGCCCCAGGCCTGGGCCGCGTCCTCGAAGGCGTCCGCCTCCGGCTCGAGGGGCAGGTCCCACACGGGGACGAGCAGGCCGTGGGCACGGAAGGAGCCGACGTAGCGGGTGCCCTCGCCGAGGCCCAGGCCGCCGTCGACCGACATCCGGGCGAGCGCGTCCAGCAGGGGCTCCTCGTCGTGCGGCAGGACCCACCGGAGGTGGGACTTCTCGCGCATCCGGCACCAGTAGGCGCTCGGAACCGACTCCAGTCGCACGGTCGGGACGACAGTCGCGTTGGCCTGCACCATTGACTCGGCGACGGAGCCGTCCGGGTCGTCAGCGCCTTCGATCCAGAAGTCGAACCCGTCGTGGACGGTGAGGTCGAGCGGCGCGTCGGTGAGCACGTCCTGCAACCGCGGACCAGGGCCGGGGAGGTCGACCGTCGTGACCGACGATCCGGCGCTCGCTGTCACGACCTGCTCGAGGACGGCGGCCAGGTCACGGGAGGCGTCACCGGACCGGGACGCGACCTGCAGCCCGAGGTAGCGGCGGCCGTCCAGGCGGACCATGCCGGGCCACGCCATCGGCAGCACTGTCGACAGCGTCACCACCGTGCCGTCCTTCAGCGACAGCGGCGCGGTCGCAGCGGGGACGATCTCGCGCAGGGCCACCCAGTCGGTCTCGTTCGGCAGCCCCTCGAAGGGGCGCGCGACGAAGGGAACCCGTTCGGTGGCGGGCTTCTTGGGCGCGTTCTTGCGACGGCTGCTCACAAGCCCAGGACTCTAGTTCGCCTCGGCCAGCTGCCGGAGCACGCGGCGCGGGTGGTTGCTGATGACCGCGTCGACCCCGAGACCCAGGACGTAGGAGATGTCGACCTCGGAGTCGACGGTCCACACGTGCAACCGGTGGCCGGCGGCGTGGACGCGCTCGACGTATCGCGGGTGGGCCCTGAGCACCTCCAGCGACGGGCCGGCGATCCCGACCCGGGGCGGCAGCGTCCCGTCTCGGTACCGCAGCGGGACCCGCGACATCAGCAGCACGGTCGGCAGCGACGGCGCCATCGTGTGGACGCGTCGCAGCGAGGTCGGCGCGAAGGACATGACCGTGACACGGGAGTCGGACCGGGTCAGCGGCTGCGCCAGGTCGTAGCGGGCGAGCAGGTCCACGAGCGACCTCTCGACCAGGCCGCCGTAGCGGGTCGGGTGCTTGGTCTCGATGTGGAGCTGCACCGGCCGCCCGCTGTCGAGGGCGAGCTGCAGCAGCCGCTCGAGGGTGAGCACGCGGCCGCCGTCGGTGTCGGGCGCCTCCCAGGACGCTTCGAGGAGCGGGTCGTGGTCGCGCGACTTCCAGCTGGCGAAGTCGAGCTCGGTCAGCTCCGCGAGCTCGAGGGCCGACACGACGCCGCGGCCGTCGCTGGTCCGGTCGACGCGGCGGTCGTGCACGCAGACGAGGACGCCGTCGCGGGTGAGTCGCACATCGCACTCGAGGGCGTCGGCACCACTGATGACCGCCTTCTCGTAGGCGGTGAGCGTGTGCTCGGGATGGTCACCGCTGGCACCGCGATGGGCGACGACGAGGGTCACCTGCGCATCGTGCCGGAAACCCGGCCGTCAGGCTCGCTTTCGGACCAACGGGTTCTGGTCGTTCACCACGTCGAGGACCGGCTGACCGTCGAGGACGCGGACCAGGTTGGCCTTGGCCTGACCGACGATCCGCATCGCGGCCTCGACCGTCGAACCCGCCATGTGGGGAGAGAGCAGCACACCGGGCGACCGCCGGACGGCGGCGTCCTCGGGCAGCGGCTCCGTCGAGAAGACGTCCAGGGCGGCGGTGAGCCGGCCCCGCTCGAGCTCGGCCGCGAGCGCCGCCTCGTCGACCACCTCTCCGCGGGCACCGTTGACGAGCATCGCGCCCTGCTTCATCGCCGCGAGGAAGTCGGCGTCGACGAGTCCGCGGGTCTGCTCGCCCAGGGCGATGACGAGGACCACGACGTCGCACGACGTCGCGATCTGCTGCAGCGTCGCCGGCTCGGCCGGCGCGTCCGGGTGCAGGTTGCGCGACCAGTAGACGACGTCGCAGCCCACCGCTCGGTAGAGCTCGGCCGCCGCCCTGCCGATCGCCCCCATGCCGACGATGCCGACCTTGAGGCCGCGGAGCTCACGGCCCCCGAGGCTGGTCTGCGGCCAGTCGCCACGACGTACTGCGCGATCGGCCTCGACCGTCTTGCGCAGCAGCGCGAAGGTGGCCGACAGGCACCACTCGGCGACGCTGATCGCGTTGGCGCCGGCGCAGTTCGAGACGGGTACGAGGCGGGCGGCGCACGCGTCGGTGTCGATGCCGTCGACCCCGGCGCTGGGCTGCTGGACGAAGGCCACCCGCGGTCCGGGATCACCGACCCTCAGCTGCGGCGTCCAGTCACCGAGAACCAGGTCGACGTCCGGCAGCAGGGCGTCGACGTGCTGCTGGGTGCGGGCAGCCGGGAGCACGATCTCCAGCCGCGGGTCGCCGAACAGCGACTGAAGCAGCTCCTGCGGGAGCGGCGGGAGGGCCAGCAGCCTCACGAGCCGGCGACCCCGGCGAGCCGAGCGTGGTCGATCTTGCAGGCCTGGTCGAGACCGAGGACCTGCATGAAGCGGCCCATGGCGAGGTACTTGCCGATGACCAGCGCAAGGTCGGCCACGCCGGCCGTGCCGAGCTCGGCCTCCAGGTCGGCGATCAGCTCGTCGCTGATGTCGGTGCTCGTCGTGCAGAACAGCTCGGTGAACAGCAGCGCCTGCTTCTCGAGGTCGGTGAACAGCGCGCTCGTCGCGAACTCAGGGACCGCGGCGAGGATCGCCTCGTCGAGTCCGCTGTCGTCGCGCCGGAACTCCAGGCACGTGACGCACTGGTTGAGGTTGGCGATGCGCATCCGGACCAGCTCGTGCAGCCGCGGGTCGATGGGGCTGGCAGCGATCGCCTTCTCGTAGCCGACGACCACGTCGATGAAGTGCGGCACCTTCGTGAGCGCCTTCGCGACATCCAGCCCGTCACCCTCGGGTAGGTCGATCCGTGCCATGTCCGTCTCCTCGCGTCTCCCGCGCAAGGTACGCGATGCGACCAGCCGATCAGACCAGCCAGGCCCGCGGGCCGTCGCTCTCCAGCGGCAGGCCGGCCTGGATCCAGGCGTTCAGCCCGCCGCGGACGTTGACGGCGTCGATCCCCTGCGCGCGCAGCCACAGCACCGCCTGCGCTGAGCGGGCTCCGACCTTGCAGATGACGTGCAACGGCCGGTTTGCCGGGATCTCGTCGAACCGCACCGGCAGCTCGTACAACGGGATGTGCACCGACTTCGGTGCCCGCGCCCACGAGAACTCGTCGCGCTCGCGGACGTCGAGGAGCACTTCGCCCTCGGCGTCGCGCACGTCGATCTCCGGGACCGGCCCCTTGGTCACGTCCCTCATCCTGCTCCGGAAGCCCCGCAATATCAGCCTCTTCTCGTGCCGAAGATCATCTGACACGGCACCCCGCCGGATCCGTTCGTCCGTGCCTGAGGGGAAACCAGACGTTCTGTCCACGCTGCTACTTCAGGAGCCTGGACATCCGTCGGTCGGCCAGCGGCTTGCCCTCGGTCTGGCACGTCGCGCAGTACTGGAGCGACTTGGTGGAGAAGGAGACCTCACGCACCTCGTCGCCGCACCGCGGACACGGCAGGCCGGTGCGGCCGTGGACGTTGAGGTTGCTCTTCTTCTCGGCCTTGAGCTCGGCAGCGGCGGTGCCGGCGGAGCGCTCGACGGCGGTGCGCAGAGTGGTCTGGATCGCGGTGTGGAGGGTCTGGACGTCGTCGGCGGTGAGGTTGCCGGCGGGCTTGAAGGGCGACATCTTCACCTCCCACAGGACCTCGTCGCTGTAGGCGTTGCCGACGCCGGCCAGCACGGTCTGGTCGGTCAGCACGCCCTTGACCTGGCCGCGGACGCCGGCGAGCAGGCCGGCGAGCAGCTCGGCGGTGAACGCGGGCGAGAGCGGGTCGACGCCGAGCCGCGCGATGCCGGGGACCTCGGAGGGGTCCTTCACCACGTAGACCGCCAGGCGCTTCTGGGTCCCGGCCTCGGTGAGGTCGAAGCCGGACCCGTCGTCGAGGTGGATCCGGATGCCGATCGGGCCCTTGCCCATCTTGGGCGGGGCGGGGGGCAGGGACTCGCGCCAGTGCAACCAGCCGGCGCGGGACAGGTGGGTGACGAGGTGCAGGCCGGAGACGTCGAGGTCGAGGAACTTGCCGTGCCGCGCGGCACCGGTGATCTCCAGCCCGGCGAGCGACATCGGGCTGGGGTCGTACGTCTTGAGCACGTGGATGCCGGGCACGTCGACCCGCGCGATGACGCGACCGACCGCGCGCTCCTTCAGGAACGTCACGAGGGACTCGACCTCGGGCAGCTCGGGCACACGCTCACGCTACGTTCCCCGGGTGTCCGAAAGCGAGACCGAGCGCGAGTTCCTCAAGGGGTACGACCCCCGCGCCTTCCCGCCGTTCGCCGTGACCGTCGACGTCGTGCTGCTGACCGTCCGTGAGGGCGTGCTGTCGGTCCTGCTCGTCGAGCGCGAGACGCACCCGTTCCGCGGCCGGCTCGCCCTGCCCGGCGGCTTCGTGCAGCAGGACGAGGACCTCGAGGCCGCGGCGGTGCGCCGGCTCGAGCAGGAGACCGGCGTACGTCGGGACGTGGCCCACGTCGAGCAGCTCGGCGCCTTCGGGGACCCGCGCCGGGACCCGCGGATGCGGGTGGTCTCCGTGCCGTACCTGGTGTTCGCCCCCGACCTGCCGGCGCCGACCCCGGGGCAGGGGGCGTCGTGGGTGGCCTGGGTGCCGGTGCGGGCCGTCGAGTCGGACCGGCTGGCCTTCGACCACGCCGCCGTCCTCGCTGCCGCGGTCGAGCGCGCCCGCGCGAAGCTCGAGTACTCCCCGCTGGCGACCGCCTTCTGCGACGAGGAGTTCACGGTCGCCGACCTGCGCCGCGTCTACGAGGCCGTGTGGGGAGTGCCGCTCGACCCGCGCAACTTCCACCGCAAGACGACGGGCACGCCCGGCT
>JAODNF010000383.1 GCA_025464915.1 Frankiales bacterium
GGCGGAGGAGGGCATCGAGGGCCTGCGTGCCGAGGTCGACACCCTCATCGTCATCCCGAACGACCGGCTGCTGTCCATCAGCGACAAGCAGGTCTCGGTCATGGACGCCTTCAAGAGCGCCGACCAGGTGCTGCTCTCCGGTGTTCAGGGCATCACCGACCTCATCACCACGCCGGGCCTGATCAACCTCGACTTCGCCGACGTGAAGTCGGTCATGAGCGGCGCCGGCTCGGCCCTCATGGGCATCGGCTCCAGCCGTGGCGACGACCGCGCGATCGTGGCGGCCGAGATGGCCATCGCGAGCCCGCTGCTCGAGGCCAGCATGGACGGGGCGCACGGCGTCCTGCTCTCCATCGCCGGTGGCAGCGACCTGGGCCTGTTCGAGATCAACGAAGCCGCGCAGCTCGTCGCCGACGCCGCGCACCCCGACGCCAACATCATCTTCGGCGCTGTCATCGACGACGCCCTCGGCGACGAGGTGCGGGTCACCGTCATCGCTGCCGGCTTCGACGGTGGCGCGCCGGCCTACAAGAAGGTCGAGCCGCGTCGCGTCGCCGCTGCGGTCGCCGCGCCCGAGCCCGAGCCGGAGCCGGAGCTCGAGGAGCCGGTCATCCGTCGCTCCACGCCGGAGCCGACCTACACCCCGCCGCCGGCCGCTGCCGAGCGCCCGCGTCGCACGGTGGTCTTCGAGGACGACCTCGACGTCCCGGACTTCCTCAAGTAGCTCGTGCGCCACTCGTGATCGATGCGGGCCTGCCCCTCCCCGCCCGCGGCGTCTTCACCACCCGTACCGGTGGCGTCAGCCTCCCGCCGTGGGACAGCCTCAACCTGGCCGTCCACGTCGACGACGCGTTCGCCAAGGTGCAGGCCAACCGCGACCTCGTCGTCGAGCAGCTCGGCGTCGACGGGCTCGCCTTCGGCAAGCAGGTGCACGGCAACGGCGTGAAGGTCGTCCGGAGCCTGTCGAAGAGGACCAGCCGCGGCATCGACGACACAGACGCCCTCGTCACCTCGGAGCGCGGCATCGGTCTCGCCATGATGGGAGCCGACTGCCTGCCGGTGCTGCTCGCCGCTGATGGGGTCGTCGGCGCGGCGCACGTCGGTCGCCCCGGACTGACCAAGGGCGTGCTGACGGGCGTCGTCCGCGTCATGCGCGACGAGGGCGCCGGGAAGATCACCGCCGTCATCGGTCCCGGCATCTGCGGCCTCTGCTACGAGCTGCCCGCCTCGATGGCGGGCGAGGTCGAGAAGGCGGTCCCCGGCAGCCGTGGCACGACGAGGCAGGGCACGACGTCGGTCGACCTCACCAAGGGCGCGATGGCGCAGCTCGCCTCGGAGGGCATCACCGCCTCCTGCGTCGGGGGCTGCACCCTCGAGCAGCCCGACCTGTTCTTCTCCTACCGCCGCGACGGCCGGACCGGCCGGCACGCGGGCATCGTGTGGCTGGCGTGAGCCGGCGCGACGAGCTCGCCGCGAACCTCTCCCACGTCGAGGCGAGGATCCAGCGGGCCTGCAGGGCGGCGGGGCGACCGCGCGACGCGGTGGCCCTCGTCGCCGTGACCAAGACCTGGCCGCTTGCCGACTGCTGCCTGCTGAAGGACCTCGGCGTCACCGACCTCGGGGAGAACCGCGACCAGGAGGCGGCCGACAAGGCCGCCGCCCTCGACGGCGTCCGCTGGCACTTCGTCGGAGCCGTCCAGACCAACAAGGCGCGGTCCGTCGCGTCGTACGCCGACGTCGTTCACTCCGTCGACCGGCCGTCGCTGGTCTCGGTCCTCGGGGACGGCGCCGTCCGGAGCGGCCGGACCGTCGAGGTGCTGCTGCAGGTCAGCCTCGACGGCGATCCCGACAGGGGAGGCGCGGCCCCCGACGCCGTACCTGGTCTGGCCGAGCAGGTCGTCCTCACCGAGGGCCTCCGGCTCGGGGGCGTGATGGCTGTGGCGCCGCTCGGGGCCGATCCGGCCGAGGCCTTCGCCCGGCTGGCCGACGTGGCGGCCCGGCTGAGGGCCGACCACCCCCAGGCCACGGCCGTCAGCGCAGGCATGACGGGGGACCTCGAGCAGGCCGTCGCGGCCGGCGCCACGCACCTGCGTGTCGGCCCGGCCGTGTTGGGCGCCCGACCAGCCTCCCTCCGGTAGCATCCGACCAACGTTCCCCACTCGTCTCAAGGAGCTCGACATGCCAGGCACCATGCGCAAGCTGGGGCTGTACCTCGGCCTGGTCGAGGACGACGAGAACGACGCTTACGACCACTACGACGAGGACGAGGAGGCGTACGAGGAGCCGCAGGCCGTCCGGCGCTACCAGCCGACCGCCGCCGCGACCCCGACCGCCGCGACCCCGACCGCCGCGACCCGCCGCTCGTTCGACACCCGCACCTCGATGGGCGCGACCGCCCTCGACACCGCGCCGCGACCTCAGGCCGTGCACGCGCCCGAGGGCCTGGACCGCATCACGACGCTGCACCCCCACAGCTACAACGACGCGCGGGCCATCGGCGAGCACTTCCGGGCCGGCACGCCCGTGATCATGAACCTGTCGGAGATGGACGACGCCGACGCCAAGCGCCTCGTCGACTTCGCCGCGGGCCTCATCTTCGGCCTGCACGGACGCATCGAGCGCATCACCAACAAGGTGTTCCTGCTGTCGCCGGAGCACGTCGAGGTCACGGCCGAGGACAAGGCTCGGATCGCCGAGGCCGGGTTCTTCAACCAGTCCTGACCCGCGACCCCGCCCCCTGCTGGAAGACTGCTACCCGTGATCGTCGGTCAGATCGTGCACTTCGCGCTGCTGGTGTTCCTGGTGCTGCTGATCTTCCGGCTGGTCATGGACTACGTGTTCATGCTCGCGCGGCAGTTCCGCCCGCAGGGCCCGCTGACCATCGCGCTCGAGCTCACCTACAGCGCGACCGACCCGCCGATCAAGGCCGTCCGGCGGGTTCTGCCGCCGTTGCGCGTGGGAAACGTCTCCTTGGACCTCGCCTTCATGGTGGTCTTCTTCGTGACGATCGTGCTCATGAACGTGGTGCCCACCTCATGAGCCTCTCCAGGACGGTGTGACGATGGCTGTGACCCCACAGGACGTGGTGAACAAGAAGTTCACCGAGCGCAAGGTCGGCGGTGGGTACGTCCAGGCCGAGGTCGACGAGTTCCTCGACGAGATCGAGCAGGAGCTCGTCCGCCTCCTGACGGACAACGCCGCCCTGCAGCAGCGCCTCGCCGCCACCCCGCCCGTCCCCGTGGCCGCGCCCGAGCAGGTCGCTGCCGAGCCGCCGGCAGGTGCACCCATCGCGCCCGGCGAGCCGCAGGAAGCTGCGCTTCGCACCCTGCTCATGGCCCAGCGCACCGCCGACCAGGCGATCGCCGAGGCGCGCGCCGAGGCCGACGCGCTGCTTGCCGAGGCGAAGGTCCGCCAGTCCCAGATCGACTCCGAGATCAACGCCCGCACCGCCAACGCGATGGCCGACCTCGAGGCCCGCCGCCGCGAGCTCGAGGCTCGCATCGAGGACCTCCGCGCGTTCGAGCGCGAGTACCGGTTGCGCCTCAAGGCCTACCTCGAGAGCCAGCTCAACGACCTCAACGGCCGGTCCACCCCGGAGGGCCCGGGGGCCGGCGTACCCGCCGCGGCGCGCAGCGCTGCCATCGCTCCGACGCCGCCTCCTGCGGTCGCCCCGGCACCGGTGTTCGCGCCGCCCGCCCC
>JAODNF010000385.1 GCA_025464915.1 Frankiales bacterium
GACACGGTGCTGACTGCGACGATTCCGCGCAGTGTGCGGGTGTCGGAGGCGCCGGGCTACGGGCAGTCGGTCGTGACCTATGACGCGGGCTCGCGCGGGGCGCTCGCCTACGTGAGCGCGGCACGAGAGATGGCGATGCGGGGGGCAGCAGGTGTCTGAGCGCAAGGGCGGTCTCGGCCGCGGTCTCGGGGCGCTGATCCCCACCGGTCCGGTGCCGGCCGAGCCCGCCGCCGGCTCGTCAGCGGCGGAGCAGGTCGCCGTCGAGGGAGCGCGGTTCGCCGAGCTGCCGATCGACGCGATCGTCCCCAACCACGCGCAGCCGCGCACCGTGTTCGACGAGGACGCGCTCGCCGAGCTCGAGCACTCCATCCGCGAGGTCGGGCTGCTGCAGCCGATCGTGGTGCGCGAGCTGGGAGGAGGCTCGTACGAGCTCATCATGGGCGAGCGCCGCTGGCGCGCGTCGCAGCGCGTCGGCCTCACGACCATCCCGGCGATCGTCCGGTCGACGCCCGACACCGACATGCTCCGCGACGCGCTGCTGGAGAACCTGCACCGGTCGCAGCTCAACCCGCTGGAGGAGGCGGCGGCCTACCAGCAGCTGCTCGCCGACTTCGGCGCGACGCACGAGGAGCTCGCCCGGCGGATCGGACGGTCGCGCCCGCAGATCTCCAACACGATCCGGCTGCTGAACCTCCCCGGCACCGTGCAGTCCAAGGTCGCCGCCGGAGTGCTGTCGGCCGGCCACGCCCGCGCCATCCTCGGCCTGTCGACGCCCGAGCAGATGGACGCGATGGCGCACCGGGTCATCGCCGAGGGCCTGTCAGTCCGCTCGACCGAAGAGGCTGTTGCCCTCACCGGCGGGGGCGCCCCCGAGAGGCACCGCAAGCAGTCCGCCAAGCGGCTCGTCCCCGAGGCGGCGGCGGCGGTGGCCGAGTCGCTGTCGGACCGGCTCGAGACCCGGGTCAAGGTCGACGTCGGCTCCCGCAAGGGCAAGATCACCATCGAGTTCGCGACCCTCGAGGACCTGCAGCGCGTCGCCGACATCATCACCGGCCCGCCGACCGCCTGACTTCCCTGCTCCCACCCTCGCGCAGCGCCGACGAGTACGCGCTGTTGAGCGTGGGGTGCCGGCGATGCCGACTGCCGGGCGGCGGTATCAGCAGGGAAGTGGTGGTCAGGCGAGCCCGGGGGACGGGGTGGTCGCGCCCGTGATCCGCTCGCTGAACGAGGGTCCGAAGGTCTGGAGCAGCTCGAGCTCGGCCTCGACGACGCCGGCGAGGCGTCGTACCCCCTCCTCGATCCGGGCAGGCTCGGGGAAGCAGTACGACAGCCGCAGCTCGCGCTGGCCCTGGCCGTCGGCGTAGAAGCCGATGCCCGGGACGTACGCGACCCGGGCCGTGATCGCGCGCGGCTGCATCACCTTGGCGTCCAGGCCCGCGGGCAGCGTGGTCCAGACGTAGAAGCCGCCGGTCGGGTGCGTCCAGGTGGTGCCCGACGGCATCATCGAGGTGAGCGCGTTCAGCATCGCGTCGCGGCGCTCCTGGTAGAGCTTCTGGAAGACCGCGACCTGGCCCTGCCAGTCCTGCGTCGTGAGGTACTCCGACACGATCATCTGGTTGAGGGCCGGCGGGCACAGCACGGAGGCCTCGCTGGCCAGCACGAGCTTCTCGCGGACCGCGTGCGGCGCCAGCACCCAACCGACCCGAAGCCCGGGGGCGAAGGTCTTGGAGAACGAGCCGAGGTAGATCACGTGGTTCTCCCCGCCTCGGGCGCGGATCGCCGGGGTCGGCGGGCCCTCGAACCCGAGCAGGCCGTAGGGGTTGTCCTCGATGACGAGCAGCCCTGCCTCGACGCAGATCTGCAGGACCTCGTCACGACGCGGGTCCGACAGCGAGGTGCCGGCCGGGTTGTGGAAGTTCGGGATCGTGTAGAGGAACTTCGCGGTGCGGCCCGACGCCTGCACCTGCGCGATCGCCTCCCGCAGCGCCTCGGGAACCAGGCCTTCCGCGTCCATCGGGACGTGCACGACGTCGGCCTGGTAGCTCGCGAAGGTGCCGAGCGCACCGACGTACGACGGGGCCTCGGCGAGGATGACGTCGCCCGGGTCGATGAAGATCCGGGTGATGAGGTCGAGCGCCTGCTGCGACCCGACGGTCACCGTCACGTCGTCCGGCGAGCCGATGACGCCCTCGAGCGCCATCACGTCGCAGATCAGCTCGCGCAGGACCGGGTCGCCCTGGCCGCTGCCGTACTGCAGCGCAGCCGGCCCGTTCCGCGCGATGAGGTCGGACATGAGCGAGCCGACCGCGTCGAGCGGGAGCGCGGTCGTGTAGGGCATGCCCCCCGCCAGGGACACCACCTCGGGGCGGCTCGCCACCGCGAAGAGAGCTCGGATCTCGCTCGCCGTCATCCCCGCCGTGCGTTGCGCATAGCGGCCGGTGAACGCGTCGAGACGGATCCCTGCCATGGGTCCACGGTACCGGCGGAGCGCTAGGTGTTTGGTCAGGCAGGTGACTACCCTGGCGGCGTGGCTTCCCCCCACCGCTCCGAGGTCGTCCTGACCCTGGGCGGTCTCGTCCTCGGTGTGCTGGCTGGTTGGGTCGCCGGGCTGCTGCGGGGTGCCCATGAGTAGGCGCGCGGTCAACATCACGCTCGACAACCTCGACGACCTGCCCTCGCGGTGCCGCAAGTGCGTGTTCTGGGAGCTCGTCCCGGTCAGCCACGACCGCGCCGTCGAGGCGGGGGACACCGCGTTCGAGAAGGAGAGCTGGGTCTCGGCGACGCTGCTCGAGTGGGGCTCGTGCGGCAAGGTCGTCTACGTCGACAGCGTGCCCGCCGGGTACGTGATGTTCGCGCCGCCGATGTACGTCCCGCGCTCGGTCGCGTTCCCCACCTCGCCCGTGAGTGCCGACGCCGTGCTGCTCATGACCGGTCAGGTGCTGCCGGAGTTCGCCGGCGGTGGCCTCGG
>JAODNF010000400.1 GCA_025464915.1 Frankiales bacterium
TCGACGTAGGAGGTGCCGAGGGCGGCGGCGTCGAGCAGCAGGTCGACGAGGTGGTCGTGGAGCAGGTTCACCTCGTCGACGTACAGGACGCCCCGGTGAGCGGCCGCGAGCAGGCCCGGCTCGAAGGCGGTGACGCCGGTGGTGAGCGCCTTCTCGAGGTCGATCGAGCCGACCAGCCGGTCCTCGGAAGCGCCGACCGGGAGCTCGACGAGCCGGGCCGGGCGCTGCACCCGCGGACCGTGCTCGTCGATGCAGGTGTCGTCGGGTCCGCAGTTGAACCGGCAGCCCTCCGGCACGTCGATGGGCGGCAGCAGCGCGGCGAGCGCGCGGACGATCGTCGACTTCGCCGTGCCCTTCTCGCCGCGGACGAGCACGCCGCCGACCGCGGGCGACACCGCGTTGATGACGAGGGCCAGTCGCAGGTCGTCGAGCCCGACGACGGCGCTGAAGGGGTACATGGTCGGGTCCGCGCCCTTTGCTCGAGGAGTGTGAGGCGGGGAGGGTCTGGCTTCACAGTGGCGGGACCGCGCCGATGACGGCTTCCTCCCCACGCTGAGCCTAGAGCACGACCGTCCGGGAGCCGTTGCGCAGGACCCGGTGCTCGAGGTGCCAGCGGACTGCCCGCGCCAGGCAGACCGTCTCGAGGTCCGCTCCGATCTGCACGAGCTGGTCCGGCGTGTGCGCGTGCGTCACGCGCGCCACCTCCTGCTCGATGATCGGGCCCTCGTCGAGGTCGGCCGTCACGTAGTGCGCCGTGGCCCCGATCAGCTTCACGCCGCGCTCGTGCGCCTGGTGGTAGGGGCGGGCGCCCTTGAAGCTGGGCAGGAACGAGTGGTGGATGTTGATCGTGGCCGGGAGCTTGTCGACCAGCTCGGCCGACAGGATCCGCATGTAGCGGGCGAGCACGACCAGGTCGACGCCCTGAGCGAGCTCGGCGATCCGGTCCTCGTCCTCGACCCGCTCGAAGGGGAGCCCGTAGGACCTGACCAGGTCCTCGTGGTCGTCGTGGTTGGACCCGACGGCGACGATCTCGGCCGGCAGGGCGCCGGTGCGGTGGCGGTAGAGCAGGTCGTGCAGGCAGTGCCCCTGCCTGCTGACGAGCACGAGCACCTTGGGCCGCTCGTCGGTGCCGTGCACGGTCCAGTCCATGTCGAAGCGCTCAGCGACCTGACGGAACCCCTCGGCCAGCGCCGGCGTCCCCTGCACGTGCACCCTCATGAAGAAGCGCCCGGTGTCGGGATCGCCCCACTCCTGGCTGTCGAGGATGTTGGCGTCGTGCTCGGCCAGGAAGCCCGTCACGGCGTGCACCACCCCGACCCGGTCGGGGCAGCTCAGCGTCAGCACGGTCTCCACCTGATGCAGGCTAGGCGCGAACGGCTTCAGCACTTCGGTCTTCGACCCGGATGTCGACGTGCTGCAGCCGTTCGCGTGCGACGGTGGGGTGTGCGATGGGCCCCGGTGCTGCTCCTGGTGGCAGCCTGCTCGGCCGGTACGACGGCAGAAGTGCCATCGCCGACACCGACCGTCGCTCCTGCGCCGACGCCGACGGCCACATCGACGCCCACCCGGGTTCCCACGAGCGGGCCGACCCCGAGGCTCGCGCCGTGGGTCGTCGGGGCCTCGCCGCTGCCGCTGCAGGCGAACGGGTTCGGCAAGGTGCTCCCCACACCCCCGCAGCTGCGCAACCGGCGGTTGCAGGCGGCCGACGTCCTGCCACCCCCGTCGGACGGGCGGTTCCATACGACCGCGGCCGGGATCAGCAGCGAGGTCCGGGAGCGGATGGGGACGACGTACAAGGCCGGCTGCCCGACGCCGCTGTCGGCGCTGCGCTACGTGACGCTGACGTTCCGAGGCTTCGACGGGAAGGCCCACACCGGCGAGCTCGTGGTGCGCCAGGACGCGGTCGCGCACGTGACGGCGGCGTTCCGGCGGCTGTTCGCGATCGGCTTCCCGATCGAGGAGATGCGGCTGCCCGGGACCAGGGACATGAACGAGAGACCGACCGGCGACGGCAACGACACCGCGTCCTTCGTCTGCCGCCCGGCCCGCGGCCAGACCCGGTTCTCCGCCCACGCCTACGGGCTGGCCATCGACGTGAACCCCTTCCAGAACCCTTATGTGAAAGGCGATCTCGTGCTGCCGGAGCTGGCCAGCGCCTATCGCGACCGGACCTGGCACCGTGCGGGGATGTTCCTGGCGAGGTCGGCTGCGGTGCGCGCGTTCACGGACAACGGCTTCACCTGGGGCGGTACGTTCAGTCGGCCCAAGGACTACCAGCACATGACGCTCACGGGGAACTGATGACGGTGCGCCCGGCTCGACCTGATGAGGCGGCTGCGGTCGTGCCTCTCTACGAGTGGCTGTTCGCCCCTCCCGGCGGCCGCCCGCCGCAGTGGGACGCCGGCGTCGCCGAGAAGCGCGTGCTCGGCCTGATCGAGAGCGACCGGGCGACCGTGCTCGTCACCGACGACCTCAGCGGCTTCTGCACCGTCGTGCTGGACCTGCCCTCGGTGCGCTTCGGCCAGCGGGCCTGGGTCGAGGACCTCGCCGTCGACCCCGCCCGCCGGTCGAGCGGCATCGGCAAGGCACTGCTGGACGCGGCCAAGGCCTGGGCTGTCGCGCACGCGGCCAGCCACCTCGAGCTCGACAGCGGCGACGGCCGGCTCGATGCCCACCGGTTCTACGAGCGCGAGCAGCCGAGCTGGACGAGCCGGTGCTTCAGCTGGTGGCTGGCGGGCTGACGATCTCCTTGAGCACGGGCAGGAGCAGCCGCTCGACGTCCGCGCGGGTCGCGGACGCGAGGGCGGGCAGCTCGAGCAGGTAGCGGCCCAGAACCAGCCCCATCATCGTCGCGGCGAGCAGGCCCGCGCGCAGCTCCGCGTCCTCCCCGCCGATCGTCTTGGCGATCATCTCCTGCGTCTCGCACATGACCTCGTCGCGGACGATCGCGAGGGCGCTGTCGTGGGTGAGGCAGTTGCGCATCAGGGCGATGCTCGCGTCGCGGGTCGCCGGGTCCTCGAATCCCTCGAAGACGTCGGCGATGGCCGTGCGCGGGATCTCGGCGAGCGAGGACTCGCCGATGCGCTTGTGGTCGACCTGCCAGCGCGCAGCCGCGGCGAACAGGCCCTCCTTGTTGCCGTAGTACTGCATGACGAGGGCGGGGTCGATGCCCGCCTTGCTCGCGACGGCCCGGATCGTGGTCTTCTCGAAGCCGACGTCGGCGAACAGCTCGCGCGCCGCCTCGATGATGGCCAGCTCGGTGCGCTTGCGCCGTTCCTCACGGGGCAGCGACTCAGGAACGTCGGACCCGGCGCCGATGCTTCTGGATGTCACGCAGATCACTCTACAGCGGTTGACCCTTCAGCGTTCAAGGGTCTACGGTCGTTGAGTCAACGCTTGTAGAGGGGAACCTGACCCATGTCCGTCTTGTCCGACGCTCCCGCCGGCATCACTCATGCCGACGGTCGCAGCGTGCGCAAGGGCCTCGCCCTCGTCGTCGTCGCGATCGCCCAGCTGATGGTGGTGCTCGACGCCACCATCGTGAACGTCGCGCTGCCCGACATCGCCGGCGCGCTCAAGGTGACGACCAGCTCCGACCTCCAGTGGGTCGTCACGGCCTACGCCCTGACCTTCGGCGGCTTCCTGCTGCTCGGCGGCAAGATCGCCGACCGGGTCGGCCGCCGCAACGTCTTCATGGCCGGCGCGGTGCTGTTCGCCGCGGCGTCGCTGGCCGGCGGCCTCGCCGACAGCATGGGCCTGCTCATCGCCGCCCGCGCGGTGCAGGGCATCGGCGGCGCGCTGATGTCGCCCGCCGCCCTGTCGTTGCTCACCGTCATCTTCGAGGAGGGCGAGGAGCGCAACAAGGCGCTCGGCATCTGGTCGGCCATCACCGCCGGTGGTGCGGCCCTCGGCCTCATCCTCGGCGGCGTCCTCACCGAGTACGTCTCCTGGCGCTGGGTCTTCCTCGTCAACCTGCCGATCGCGGCGATAGCGGTCGTCGGTGCGCTCCGGTTCGTGCCCGAGTCGCGGGACGAGCGCGCACAGGGCTTCGACGTCCCCGGTGCGGTCTTCGTCACCGGCGGCCTGATGGCCCTGGTCTACGGCCTGGTCAAGGGCAACGACTTCGGCTGGGGCGACGTCAAGACGCTCCGCTGGTTCGCCGTCGCCCTGGTCTGCCTGGTCGCCTTCGCCGTCGTGCAGGCCACCGCGAAGAACCCGCTCGTGCCGTTCCGCGTCCTGCGCAACCGCAGCGCGATCGGCGCCGACGTCGGCGCGCTCCTCATCGGTGCCGGGGTCTTCGCGATCTTCTTCTTCCTGATCCTCTGGGCGCAGGCCGTCAACCACTGGAGCCCCATCAAGTCCGGGTTCGCGTTCCTCCCGATGACTCTGCTCATCGGCGTCGGTGCCGGCATCGGCGCCCAGCTGCTCGGGAAGATCGGGCCACGCCCGCTGCTCATCGTCGGTCCGCTGCTGGCCGCCTCGGGCCTGCTGCAGCTGGGCCTCCGGCTCGAGCCCACCTCGTCCTACGTCACCGTCGTGCTGCCGGCCCTGGCCTCCGTCGCCGCCGGCATGGGCCTCACCTTCGTCGCGCTGACCTCGTCCGCTGTCGCCGGTGTGCCCTCGGAGGACGCCGGTCTCGGGTCTGCCCTGCTCAACGCCGGTCAGCAGGTCGGTAGCGCCATCGGCCTGGCCGTCCTCACCGCGGTCAGCACCTCGCACACGTCGGGCCTGCTCAAGGGCCTCGGTGCGGCCGCTGCCGACCCGGTCCGGCAGGCGAACGCCCTCGTCGACGGCTGGAACGTCGGCTTCCTGGTCGGCGCCGGCTTCCTCGTGGGTGCTGCCGTCATCGCCGGCTCGCTGGTGAAGGTCTCCAAGGAGGACGCCGCCAAGGCCCTCAAGGAGTCCGCCGCCGCTGCCTGACCCACACGTCCGAGAGCCCGTCGCCCCCCCGTGTGCGGCGGGCTCTCGCCGTACCCGGCCCGTCAGCCCAGCGTCGTGCGGACCACCGGCAGGCCGGCGGGTGCGCCGCCCTCGATGAGCCGGCTGATCGCGTCGGTGTCGAGGTGCTCGGCCACCAGGTCGCCGAGCAGGTCCAACCTCGCCTGCCGCACGTCGGCGAACGACCGCTCCCCCGGCACCCAGTCGCGTCCGGTCAGGGCGGCGACCTCGGACAGGTACGCGCGCCGGAACCCGTCGCTCTCGAGCGCACCGTGCCAGACGGTGCCGCTGACCGCTCCGACCCGCACGCCGTCGAGGAAGGGCTCTCCGGACGACACCGCGATGCGGCCGTGGTGGATCTCGTAGGCCGTGGTCACCGGGTGCCCGCGCCACGCCCCGACCGGCCTGGCCAGCACCTTGTCCGCGCCGAAGGCGGTCGACACCGGGAGCAGCCCGAGGCCCGTGACCGCACCGGCACGCGACTCGACGTCGTCCTCGATCGCGCCGCCGAGCATCTGGAAGCCGCCGCAGATCCCCAGGACAGGGCCCTCGTGCCGAGCGATGGCATCGGCGATCCCCCTGGTGCGCAGCCACGCCAGGTCGGACACCGTCTGCCGGGTGCCGGGCAGCACGACGAGGTCGGCGTCCGCGAGCTCCTCAGCCGTCTCGGCGAAGCGCACCAGCACGCCCGGCTCCGAGCGCAGTGCGTCGATGTCGGTCCAGTTCGACAGCCGAGGCAGCCGGACGACGCTCACCCGCAGCACGTCGCGTCCCAGCGCCGGCGTCGGCGCGACGCGGGTCGACAGCCCGAGCGAGTCCTCGACGTCGAGCTCGAGGCCCTCGGCCCAGGGCAGCACGCCGAAGGTCGGCCGGCCCGTCAGACCGGCGAGCATCTCCAGCCCGGGCGCCAGCAGCGCGGGGTCACCCCGGAACTTGTTGATGACGAACCCGCAGACGAGGGCCTGGTCCTCCGGCGACAGCACCGCGAGGGTGCCGAACAGCCCTCCGAAGACGCCTCCGGGGTTGATGTCGCCGACGACGACCACCGGCAGCGACGCCGCCCGCGCCAGGCCCATGTTCGCGATGTCGGTCGCCCGGAGGTTGATCTCCGCGGGCGACCCGGCGCCCTCGCAGATCACCACGTCGTACCGGGACTGCAGGTCGCGCAGGCACTCCACCGAGATCCGGCCCAGCTCGCCCGAGTGCTTCCGGTACGACGTGGCCGACACGTCGGCGTAGGGCTTGCCCATCAGGACGACCTGCGAGGTGCGGTCGCTCCCGGGCTTGAGGAGCACCGGGTTCATCGCCGCCTCCGGCTCGACACCTGCCGCCGCCGCCTGCATGGCCTGGGCCCGGCCGATCTCGGCGCCGTCGATGGTGACGGCGCTGTTGAGAGACATGTTCTGGGCCTTGAAGGGCGCGACCTTCACGCCCTGCCGGGCGAGCCAGCGGCACAGCCCGGCAGTGAGCACGGACTTGCCGGCGTCGCTCGTCGTGCCCGCGACGAGGAGCGAGCCCCTCATCGCCGCGCCGCGACGGCCAGCGCACCGGCGGCGACGGACACGGCCGCGGACAGCCGCGCCGCGCGAGGGATGTCGGCGACGAACGGCGACGGGCCGTCACCCATGAGCGGCCGCGTCTCGACGCGGTCCCCGTAGCGCAAGGAACCACCCAGCGTGCGCCCGAGCGCTCCGGCGAAGGCGGCCTCCACCGGGCCGGCGTTCGGCGACGGGTGCTTGCCGCCGTCCCGCCGCCAGGAGGTGAGCGCTCTGCTCCGCGACCCGTCCACGGCGGGCGCGAGAACCGTGGTGAGCGCGGCGGTGAGCCGCGCAGGCACCCAGTTCGCGACGTCGTCGAGCCGGGCCGCAGCCCACCCGAAGCGGAGGTAGCGGTCCGACCGGTGTCCCAACATCGCGTCGAGCGTGTTGACGGCGCGGTAGCCGAGAAGCCCTGGCACACCGGCGATCGCGCCCCAGAACAGTGGCGCCACCACGGCGTCGGAGGTGTTCTCCGCGACGGACTCGACGGTCGCCCGAGCGAGCTCGGAGACGTCCAGCTGGGCAGGGTCGCGACCGCACAGGTGCGGCAGCCGCTCACGAGCGCCGGCCAGGTCTTCGGCGGCCAGCAGCCGGTGCATGGTCTGAGCCTCACGCCGCAGCGTCGTCCCGCCGATCACGGCCCACGTCGCCAGGGCGACCGAGAGCTGCCGGCGGCCGAGCAGTGCGCCGAGTCCCGCAGCAGCACCGGTCAGGCCGACGGCGAAGACAGCGCCGGCGGCGCGAGAGTCCTTGTACGCCAGGCGTTCTGCTCGCGTCACCACCGCACCGAAGGCGGCCACGGGGTGCCCGCGACGGGGGTCGGCGAGCACGGCGTCCAGGCCGAGCCCGACAGCGGTGGGCCAGGCAGACATGCCGCCGATGCTATCGGCGGGACGCGACCAGGCCGGACCGCAGCAGCGGCGCGAGCGCCTCGGGAGACGTCGGCCGGCTGTAGAGGTAGCCCTGGAGGGCGTCGGCCCCGAGGTCGATGACGATGTCCGCCACGTCCTGCGTCTCGACGCCCTCGGCCACCACCCGCAGCCCGAGCTCGTGCGCCACGTCGACGACGGCCCGGACGACGGAGGCACGGCGACGGTCCTGGTCCACCCGCTCCACGATGGAGCGGTCCAGCTTGAGGGTCCGCAGCGGCAGGTCGACCAGGTAGGACAGCGCGGACCACCCGGTGCCGAAGTCGTCGACCGCGACCTCGATGTCGCCCTCGGCGCAGCGGGCGAGCGCGTCTCGCGCCTGCGGCCCGACCAGATCACCCTCGGTGACCTCGACCGACAGCGCGCGACGCGGGAGGCCCGCCCCGTCGACGACGGCCAGCAGGTTCGCGACGAGCTCCGGTGCCGCGAGCACCGGCGCGGGCACGTTGACGGCGCACTCGATCTCGAGCCCGTCCCGCCACCACACCACGAGCTGGTCCACGACCTGCTGCACGACGCTGGCCGTGAGCTCCGGCATCAGTCCGGCCCGGCTGGCCGTTTCCAGCCAGAGGCCGGGTGCGACGAGCTCGTCACCGATCCGGCGCCGGACCAGGGCCTCGACCTTGAGCGGACCGCGGGCGACCGGCACGACCGGCTGGTAGTGCACGACCAGCCCGTCGCCCACGATGGCGTGGCGCAGGTCCAGCACCTCGCGCAACCGCTGCGTCGCCGGGTTGTCGAGCCCAGGGTCGTACGCCGCGAGCCGGGTGCCCCCGCTCTTCGCGCGCGCCTTCGCGAGGTCGGCGTGCTGCAGCGCCGCGTCTGCGCCGCCCGAGGCAGGGGTCGCCGTGCCGACGCTGACCGTGATCGGCACGGACAGCCCGGCGACCTGCAGGGTGCCGGTGCAGCGCGCCAGCGCGGCCTGCACGACGTCCATCGCCTCCTCGTCGGTGTCGCCCTGGACCAGCAGCGCGAACTCGTCGCCGCCGATGCGGGCGACCGGCGTCTGCTGGGGCACCGAGGCGCAGAGCCGGGCAGCCATGCTCGACAGCACCAGGTCACCGGCCGCGTGCCCGAAGCCGTCGTTGACCAGGCGGAACCCGTCCATGTCCATGACCGCGACCAGCGTCGCCCGGTTCAGCGGTGTCGCCCTCAGGACGTCGAGGAAGCCTCGACGGTTGAGCAGGCCGGTCAGCTGGTCCTCGCGGGCGAGCATCGTCGCGCGGTGCCGGGCCTGCTCGGCCTCGTCGAGCAGCAGGGCGTTCGCGAGCGTGAGGGAGACGACCCTGGCCACCTGCTGCAGGTAGCTCACGTCGTCCGGCTCGAAGTCCGGCGACCCCTCGCGCCGGGCGACGCCGAGCGCTCCGAGCGAGCGGCCGCGGCAGACCAGCGGCGTGATGACCATGCCGGCCAGCGCGAAGTCGGCGAGGGCGCTGCGGTACCTGTCCTCGATCGGGCCGAGCAGCGCGGGGACCCCCTGGGCACCGACGGACACCGTCTCCCCGCGGGTGACGACCCGGTCGACGAGGCTGCCCGGGAGCCGGCACCGGCCCCCCGCGATCCGGCGCGCGAAGGCCACCACGTCGCCACCGTCGACCGTGTA
>JAODNF010000423.1 GCA_025464915.1 Frankiales bacterium
CACGTCTACGTGAGCCTGTACGACGTCACGACCCACGACGAGAAGGTGCTCGACGCGTGGGAGGGCGCCGACAACGGTCTCTACCGCAAGGTCCGGGTCCGGGTGGCGACGCTCGACGGCGAGCGGCTCGCCTGGGTCTACGTGCTCGACGGCTTCGAGGGCGGGCTCCCTGCCGCGCGCTACCTGGGCGTCCTGTCGGACGCGGCCGAGGCCGCCGGCGCGCCCGACGACTACGTGTCCGAGCTCCGGAACCGTCCGTGTCGATCAGTGGGGGATGCATGAGCAGCTACGACGTGGTCCTGGCCCTGCACATCATGTGCGTGCTGGGCGCCTTCTTCCTCTCCGGGGGCCTGCACGTCTCGGAGTACCTCATGAAGGGTGCCGGCACCGTCGCAGAGGTGCGGCGCCTCACCCGGACCGGGAGGTTCGCCCCGCTGTTCGCGCCGCTCGTGATCGGCATCTTCGGCTTCGGTCTCGCGTTGCTGCACATCGGCGAGGGCAAGGCCTACCACGCCAAGGACGCCTGGATCGCCACGGCCATGGTCGTGCTGCTGGTGCTGTTCCTCGACGGGCCGCTCGTCCTCGCCCGCTACGGCAAGAAGCTCGAGGCTGCCGTGGCGGCGACGCCCGACGGCCCGGTGACGGACGAGCTGCGCGCCGCGGTGCGCGAGCCCGTCCCGTGGGCGATCAGCCATGCCAACACCTTCGCCGCACTCAGCGTGATCCTGCTGATGACGACGAAGCCGTCAGCGGCCTACTCCGTGACCGTGGTCGTCGTGGGCACCGCCATCGGCGCCGCGCTGGGCTTGGCCCTCTCGCGGCGCTGACCGCTCTCCTGCGACACGACCACCACGACCGCCACCACCGTCACCAGGCCCCCGACGACGGACGTCCACGTCAGGTCCTCGCCGCGGAAGGCTGCGCCCAGGACGACGGCGACGATGGGGTTCACGTAGGCATAGGTGGCGACGGTGCTGACCGGCGCGGTCCCGAGCAGCCACGAGTAGGCCGTGAACGCCACGATCGACCCGAAGACGACGAGGTAGCCCAGGCCCAGCACAGCTGACGCCTTGGGGTCGCTCGGCACCGACTCGCCGCGGACGAGCGCGACGACCAGGAACCCGAGCGATCCTCCGACCATCTCCCCCAGCGTCGTCACCAGCGGGTCCGCCGGCAGGCTGATGCGGGTGGAGAGCACCGAGCCGAAGGACCAGCAGAAGCTGCCGACGAGCACCAGGCCCGCCGCGCCGAACGTCACGCCCTCGGGCCGGGTGCCGGGCAGCAGCAGGATCCCGAGCCCGACGAAGCCGATGAGCACGCCAAGGACGGTGCGGGGCGAGGGGCGGTCGCGCGCCAGCGTCCGGAACAGCGCGACGTACAGGGGCACGCCGGCGACGAGGAGCGCGGCGAGCCCGGACGGCAGGCCCTTCTGCTCGGCCACGGTGACACCGCCGTTGCCGCACAGGAGCAGCAGCAGGCCGATCCCACCGGCCGCCAGCCACTGCCGCGGGGTGGCCCGCAGCGCCTTCCGCCGCCGTACCAGGAGGAACGCGAGGAGCAGGAGGGAGGCGGTGGCGAAGCGCAGGAAGCCCGCCAGCAGCGGCGGGAACGACTCGACGACGTAGGCGATGGCCAGGTAGGTCGAGCCCCACACGACGTAGACCAGGCCCAGAGCTGTCCACGTCCTCCATGACACGCCCTCAGCCTGTCAGGTCCAGCAAGTGGTTACATCGCTGCATGACCCAGATGGCAGGGAAGACGTGCATCGTGACCGGAGCGAGCTCCGGGATCGGGACCGCGACAGCGCTCGGACTGGCCCGCAAGGGCGCCACCCTCGGGATCGTCGGCCGCGACGGCGCCCGGCTCGAGGCGGTCGCGCAGCAGTGCCGCGACGCAGGCTCTCCCGGCGTCGTGACCTACAAGGCCGACTTCGCTTCGCTCGACGAGGTCCGTGGCCTGGCTGACGCGCTCACCGAGGACTTCCCCCGGATCGACGTGCTCATCAACAACGCTGCCCTGGTGAAGCAGCGGCGGGAGGAGACGGTCGACGGCTACGAGATGGTCTTCGCGGTCAACCACCTCGCTCCCTACCTGCTGACCCGGCTGCTCCTCGACCGCGTCGTCGAATCGGCGCCGTCGCGCATCGTCAACGTCGCCTCCGACGCGCACACGTTCGGGCCGATGGAGCCCGACGACTACATGAGCACCGAGGGCTTCAAGCCCATGAAGGTCTACGGCCGCAGCAAGCTCGCCAACATCCTGTTCACCTTCGAGCTGGCCCGCCGTCTCGAGGGGACCGAGGTGATCGCGAACTGCCTGCACCCGGGGTTCGTCAGCACCGGCCTGGCCCGGGACAACAAGCTCGGCGTGGCGTTCCTCAAGGTCGCGCGGTTCTTCCCCGGCGTGAAGTCGCCCGCCGACGGCGCCTCGACGACGCTGGCCCTGGCGTGCGAGCCGGTGTCGGTCCGCGGCGAGTACTTCGCCGACGGCAAGGTGCACCGCACCAAGGACTACGCCCGAGACCCCGAGATGGCCGCCCGCCTCTGGGACGACTCGGCAAAGCTCGTCGGGCTCGACTGACCCTTGCGCCGGGAGCCACTGTGTGACTCACTCACAGAGTGGACCAGTCGGCGAACGTCCTCGGCGCGCTCGCCCTGACCGTTGCCGACCGCCAGGCGGAGGCGGTCAGCGCCGTCGCCGGCGATCCCTCGGCCGCCGCCGCGCTGTCGGCCCTGGCCAACCTGCTCGAGGCGCCGAGCATCGAGCGGCTCCGGCAGGTCCTCGGCCTGA
>JAODNF010000460.1 GCA_025464915.1 Frankiales bacterium
GGCCTGACGCGACCACCACCTGGGGCAGTCACGGCTACTCGCCGGCGCAGCTCACCAAGGCCTACGGACTCTCGGGTGGCAGCACGGCCCTCGTGGCCGTCGTCGACGCCTACAACAACCCGAACGCCGCGGCGGACCTCGCCGCGTACCGCACGCAGTTCAACCTCGGCCCGGCCAACCTCACGATCGTCAACCAGAACGGCGGTGCCTCCCCGCTGGCAACGGGTGACACCGGTTGGGGCCAGGAGCAGATGCTCGACCTCGAGATGGTCTCCGCGATCTGCCCCGGCTGCCCCCTGCTCTACGTCGGCGCGAAGTCCGCGTCGTTCACCGACCTCGGCACCGCCGTCAACACGGCCGTCGCCCTCAACGCGAAGGTCGTCTCGAACTCCTACGGCGGCGCTGAGTCGAGCAGCGAGAAGACCATCCAGACGCAGTACTACACGCACCCCGGCGTCGCGATCACCGTCAGCAGCGGGGACAATGGCTACGGCGTCGAGTCGCCGGCGGCCTTCAGCACCGTCACGGCGGTCGGCGGCACGAGCCTGACGCTCAACGCCGACGGGACCCGCAGGTCGGAGACCGTCTGGAGCGGTGCCGGCAGCGGCTGCTCCGCCTACATCGGCAAGCCGGCCTGGCAGCACGACACCGGCTGCGCCGGGCGCACCGTCGCCGACGTGGCGGCCGTGGCCGATCCCGCGACCGGCGTGGCCGTCTACGACAGCTACGGCTCGACCGGCGGCGCGGACTGGTTCGTCTTCGGCGGCACGTCCGTCGCTGCGCCGATCATCGGCGCCGTCTACGCCCTGTCGGGGAACACGGCCGGGACCCCGGCGTCGCTCGCCTACGCCGCTCCGGCGGGGTCGCTGTTCGACGTCACGAGCGGCTCCAACGGTCGCTGCGTCACGACCCGCAAGCGCGGAGGCAGCACCGGTTCGCCGTACCTCTGCACCGCTGGGACCGGGTACGACGGGCCGACCGGGCTCGGGACCCCGAACGGCATCGCGGCCTTCTAGCTGCTCGCCCGTCGACGGCGCCTCCGCCGACGGGGCACGCGCCACGGCTACAGCCGTCCGTCCCTGACCCGGGCGGTCACGGCGCGCTCGGCCACGAAGGACAGGAACGGGATCGTTCCGGCGAGCGCGACGTAGACGATCCAGTGGATCGGGAAGCGCCGGCGGAAGGCCAGGTTGGCGATGCTGACCAGAAGCACGATGTAGAGCATCCCGTGCACGAAGCCGATGCCCGCCGTGGGCTCCTTGTGGTACTCAGCGGTCCAGTACCGGTAGGGCAGCGAGGCGACGAGCAGGACGAGGACAACTCCCACGACGTTGGCCATCACCCGGTAGAAGCGGTGGGCAGCAGTCACGTGGCGGGGTCCTTCTGGTCGAGTCCGGCATTCAGGCCTGCCAGGTAGCGGTTGTAGGCGGCGAGCTCCGGGTCCTCGTCCTCGGTGACGGGGGCGGCCTGCGGCAGGTACACCGGCTTGACGGGCTCCTGCGGACGCGCCTCGGGTCCGCCGCGCAGGTCATCGCGGAGGTACCAGCCCCAGCAGACGCAGGCGAAGACGGCGAACAGGGCCCACTCGATCGCGTACGACCAGTTGAGCACGCTGTGCCGGTCGACCGCGCGTCCGAGCTGCCAGCGGCCGAAGCCGAAGCAGGTGCCGACGGCGACCACGAGCAGGACGTGCCGGCACAGCCACCTGGGGCTGAACAGCACGCGAAGCACGACCTCAGGTTAGTCGCGCCACATGACGCGGTCCTGCCTCAGTCGTCGAGGTAGTCGCGCAGGCTCGCCGACCGCGACGGGTGACGCAGCTTCGAGAGCGTCTTGCCCTCGATCTGACGGATCCGCTCGCGGGTCAGGTTGAAGTCCTTGCCGATGTCGTCCAGGGTGCGCGGCTGGCCATCGACCAGGCCGTACCGCATCTCCATGACGCGCCGCTCGCGATCGGTCAGGGAGGCGAGCACGGCCGAGAGCTCCTCGCGCATGAGCAGGAAGGCCGCGGCCTCGCCGGGCATCACGGCGTGCTCGTCCTCGATGAAGTCGCCGAGCGAGGCGTCGCTGTCCTCACCGATGAGGGCGTCCAGCGACGCAGGGTCGCGGTTGTAGCTGCGGATCTCCTCGACGCGCTCGGGCGTCAGGTCGACCTCGACCGCGATCTCGGCAGCCGTGGGCTTGCGGCCCAGCTGCACGACGAGGTCGCGCTCGACGCGGCGGATCTTGTTGAACTGCTCGACCAAGTGGACGGGCAGCCGGATCGTCCTGGCCTGGTCGGCCATGGCGCGGGTCAGCGCCTGCCGGATCCACCAGGTGGCGTAGGTCGAGAACTTGAAGCCCTTGGTGTAGTCGAACTTCTCGACGGCGCGGATGAGGCCCAGGTTGCCCTCCTGGATCAGGTCGGTCAGCCCCATGCCGCGACCGGCGTACTTCTTCGCGACGCTGACGACCAGGCGCAGGTTGGCCTCCAGCATGTGCTGCTTGGCGCGCTCGCCCTCGCGGACGATGTACTGCAGGTCGGCGCGCATCTGGGGGCTGATCTTGCCGCCCTGGCTCAGGCGCTCCGCGGCGAACAGGCCGGCCTCCATGGCCCGGGCGAGCTCGACCTCCTGCTCGGCGGTGAGCAGCGGCA
>JAODNF010000465.1 GCA_025464915.1 Frankiales bacterium
GGCCATCAACCCGCAGACCGGGGTCTTCTTGCCGAACGCCACGAAGTCGGGCTGCACGCCGAGCTTCTGGTAGGCCCAGGCCGTGCCCGTGAGGCCGCACCCGGTCTGGACCTCGTCGAGGACGAACAGGGATTCGTGCTCGTGGCAGAACGCCTGCATCGACTGCAGGAACTCCGGGCGGAAGTGGTGGTCGCCGCCCTCGCCCTGGATCGGCTCCATCACGAAGCAGGCGATGTCGTGCGGGTGCTGCTCGAACGCCGCGCGCGCGGCCGCGATCGACACCCGCTCGGCCCCTTCGACGTCGCGGCGCGCGAGACCGACGCGCTGGCCGCCGCGCGGGCCGCCTTCGAGGCGCACCCCCACGACATCGCCTGCTTCGTCATGGAGCCGATCCAGGGCGAGGGCGGCGACCACCACTTCCGTCCGCAGTTCCTGCAGGCGATGCAGGCGCTCTGCCACGAGTTCGACGCCCTGTTCGTCCTCGACGAGGTGCAGACCGGCTGCGGGCTCACCGGCACGGCCTGGGCCTTCCAGCAGCTCGGCGTTCAGCCCGACGTCGTCGCGTTCGGCAAGAAGACCCAGGTGTGCGGCGTGATGGCCGGCGGTCGCGTCGACGAGGTCGCTGACAACGTCTTCGCCGTCTCCTCCCGGATCAACTCCACGTGGGGCGGCTCGCTCGTCGACATGGTCCGGGCGCGCCGCATCCTGGAGGTGATGGAGGCGGACGGCCTCATCGCCCGCGCAGCCGTAGCCGGGGAGCACCTGCTGTCGCTGCTGCGCGACCTGGGCCTGCGGCACGCGGCTGTCTCCGACGTGCGCGGTCGTGGTCTGATGTGCGCGTTCTCCTTGCCCAGCAAAGAGATCCGCGATGCGGTGCTGACGTCGCTGCGCGAGGACGAGAAGGTCCTCCTGCTCGGCTGCGGCGCCCGCAGCATCCGCTTCCGCCCCGCCCTCACGGTCAGCCCGGACGAGCTCGCCACCGGCGTCTCCGCCCTCGACCGAGTCCTCACCGCAGTTCTCAGCGCAGTCCTCCCGGAGACCCTCACGTGATCACCTCCCTCATCGCCGGCGACGCCGTCGTCGGCGCCGCCGGCATGCTCACCTCCACGAACCCCGCGCAGCTCGACGACGTCGTCGCCGAGGTCTCGATGGCCTCGGCGGAGCAGGTCGTTGACGCCTTCCGCGCAGCGAAGGCCGCGCAGGGCGCCTGGGCCGACACCCCTGCCCCGGTACGTGGCCGCGTCATCGCGCAGGTCGGGCGACTGGTGGAGGCCAACAAGGACGCCCTGGCAGCGCTCGTGACCCGCGAGGTCGGCAAGCCGCGCGCGGAGGCGCTCGGCGAGGTGCAGGAGATCATCGACACCTGCGACTTCTTCCTCGGTGAGGGGCGCCGGCTCTACGGGCACACGGTGCCCTCGGAGATGCGCGACAAGCAGCTGTTCACCTTCCGGGTGCCGGTCGGCGTCGCCGGGATCATCACCGCGGGCAACTTCCCCGTGGCCGTGCCCTCCTGGTACCTCGTCCCCGCGCTGCTCTGCGGCAACGCGGTCGTCTGGAAGCCGGCGGACTACAGCTCGGCCCTCGGGGACGCGCTCACCAGGCTCTTCGTGGCAGGTGGCGTCCCCGCCGGCGTCCTCAACACGGTGCACGCCGACGGCCCGACCACCTTCGAGGGGCTGTCCCGCGCCCTCGAGCAGGGCCTCGTGCAGAAGGTCGGGTTCACCGGCTCGTCGGAGGTCGGTGCCCAGATCGGCGCCCTGTGCGGAAAGCACCTGCAGTCCCCCTGCCTCGAGCTCGGCGGCAAGAACCCGCTCGTGGTCATGCCCGACGCCGATCTCGACCTCGCCGCTGAGGGTGCCCTCTTCAGCGGCTTCGGGACGGCCGGCCAGCGGTGCACGTCGCTCGGCGTCGCCATCGTCCACGACGACGTCTACGACGCGTTCCTGGAGAAGTTCGTCACGCGGGTCGAGGAGGCCGTCCTCGGCGACCCCACCGGGGACGTGCTCTACGGGCCGATGCTGTCGGAGCGGTTCCTGACCGGCTTCTCCACCTGGCTCGACAAGATCCAGCCCCATCACTCGGTGCACGGCTCCACCGGGGTCGGCCAGATCACCGCGGACAACCCGCGGAGCGGCTTCGTCGGCGACCCCGCGGCAGGAGTCTTCGCGCACCCGACGATCGTCAGCGGTGTCACCAAGGACGACGCGCTCTACCAGAACGAGACGTTCGGCCCGCTGGTCTCCGTGATGCGGTTCAGCGACTTCGACGAGGCGGTCGATCTCGCGAACAGCCACGGCTACGGGCTGTCGTCCGCGATCTACACGACCAACCCGACGACCGTCTTCCAGTTCCGACAGCGGGTCTCTGCCGGCATGCTCAGCGTCAACACCTCGACGTCGGGCGCCGAGGCGCACCTGCCGTTCGGTGGCAACGGCAAGAGCGGCAACGGCTCCCGTCAGTCGGGGGTCTGGGTCCTCGACCAGTTCACCCGGTGGCAGTCGATGAACTGGGACTACGCGGGCAAGCTGCAGAAGGCCCAGATGGACACCGAGGAGTCCGGGTACGACGAGGGCTTCCGCCTCTAGCGGGCCTGACTCAGGCGCGGTACCAGCGGGGGCTGGTGTTGGGCGGCGGGGTGTACGACGCCTTGAGCACGAGCAGGGACGGCCTCCTGCTCGCGATCCCTTGCGCCACAGCCGATCCGAGCTCGTCGACGGTGACCTCGCGGGCCTCGACCCGGAAGGCCTTCGCGAGGGCGACGAAGTCGGGCGGCTCGAGGTCGCAGCCGATCGGCTGCTCCCCGTCCTTGGCGAAGTCGTAGGCGAGCATCCCGTAGCCGCCGTCGTCGACGAGGACGGTGGTCAGCGGGATCTGCTCCTGGGCGACGGTCGCCAGGTCACCGCACGCGAACAGGAACCCACCGTCGCCGACCAGGGCGACCGCCGGTCGTCGGGACAGCGCGGCCCCGATGCCGGCGGGGAAGCCGAACCCCAGGGTGCCCCAGCCGACTGGGTAGGCCAGGCCCCTCGGGCGCCCGACGCGACCGAAGCCGCCGAACCAGTACCCCGGTACGCACATGTCGGCGACCACGACCGTGTCGTCGGTGAGGCCGCTCTCGAAGGCGTCGAGGAAGGCCGTCTCGGGACCGGCGTAGAGCTCGCGTCCCGCCGGCCGCGTGAACCACGGCTCCCGCTGGGGGGCCTGCTCCAGCAGCACGGACAGACCCGCGACGGCGTCCATCGCGAGGTGCACGTCCGGCTCGAGGTTCACCGGGTGCTCGAGGTCGACGGTCACGACCCAGGGTGGCCGCGGCTGCCGGAAGCCCTGGGTGTTCATGCCGTCGAGGTCGGAGCCGATGACGACGACGAGGTCCGCTGCATCCCACAGGTCGCCGGCCTCCTTGGCGTGCGGTGGCAGCGGCACGAGGTACGGGTCGTCGGGGGGCAGCAGGCCGCGGCCGCCGTACGACGTCAGCAGGGGGGCGCCGAGCGTGCGGCACAACGAGGCGACCAGCGGGCCTGCCTCGGAGGCCGTGGCGCCGCCGCCTGCCCACACGAGGGGTCGCTCGAACGGGTGCGGGAACGCGACCCGGTCGGGGAGGAACCCGCGGGTCGGCGGGACGTGCGTCTCGGGCACGGGCGCCGGTACCTGGGCGCTCAGCAGGTCGGTGGGGACCTCGACGTAGACGGGCCGGCGCGGGTGCAGCATGGCCAGCCGCCCGGCGCGGACGACGACGTCGTGCAGGTCCTCGGCCCGCTCGACCCGGACCTGCGCCTTGGTCACGGGTCGGAAGAAGCTCGCCTGGTCGGTCGTCTCGTGCAGCACACCCCGGAACACTCCCGGACGGCGCGAGGTCGTCGGGACGTCGGTGGCGATGACGAGCATCGGGGTGTGGCAGGACCAGGCCTCGCCGACCGCGGTCACGACGTTCGATGCGCCAGGTCCGGTGGTGGTCAGCGCGACCCCGAGCCTTCCGGTCGATCGCGCGTACCCGTCGGCGGCGTAGCCGGCCGTCTGCTCGTGCCGCACACCAACCAGTCGTACGCCGCTGCCAGGGAAGCCCTTCCACGCGGCGAGGTTGTGCACGCCCGGTAGGCCGAAGGCGACGTCGACGCCGAGCTCCCTGAGCCCGGCGACGAGCGCTGCTCCCCCGCTGATCACGCTGTCAGCCCGGCGATCTGGTCCGCGGACAGACCGAGGGAGGTGAGCACCTCGTCAGTGTGCTGGCCCAGGGTCGGCGGCGCGGTGCGGACGCGCGGGCGGATCCCGTCGAGCCGGTACGGCGAGCCGACCAGGGTCACGGCACCTGCAGGGTGCGGCAGCGTCTGCAGTTGCCCCGTGGCGACGAGCTGCGGGTCCGTCGGCAGCTGGCCGAGGTCCTGCACGGCGGCGCACGGAACCCCGTGCTCGGCGAGGACGCTGACCCACTCGCGGGCGGTCCTGGCGGCCAGCGCGGTCTCGAGCGCCAGGGTCATGGCGGCGCGATCTGCGAGGCGCCCGGCGTTCGTCGCCCACCCCGCGAGGGGCACGATGCCCAGAGCCGTGCAGAGGTCCGCGAACTGGCCGTCGTTGCCCGCTCCGATCACCAGTGGGGTGTCCGCGCAGCGCAGCGGGCCGTAGGGCGCGAGGTTCGGGTGCGTGTTGCCGATCGGGCCGGGCACGACACCGCCGATCAGGGCGTTGCTGGCCTGGTTGACCAGCGTGGCGACAGCCGTCTCGAGCAGACCCACCTCGATCTGCAGCGGCCTTCGGCTCACCAGACCCGCCACCGCACCCACGGCGGCGTAGAGCCCCGTGACCACGTCGGCGATCGCGATGCCCGACCGGGTCGGCTCCGTGGTGCCCGTGACGGACATCAGGCCGCTCCGCGCCTGGGCCATCACGTCGTACCCGGGCTTGTCCCCGTCCGGGCCGTCACCGCCGGCGCCGCGCACGCTGACCCAGACGGCAGTGCCCTTGTCCCGCAGGCGATCCAGCCCGAACGCGGTGAAGTGGCGGGGCAGGAAGTTCTCGACGACGACGTCGGCCTCCTCGGCCAGCCGGCAGACCACGGCCAGGCCGGCGGAGGTCGTGAGGTCGAGGCACAGGGAGCGGCGGTCGCGGTTGACGCTGAAGAAGTACGCGGCATCGTCGCCGTGGAACGGAGGGCCCCAGTGCCGGGTGTCATCCCCGACACCGGGCCGTTCGACCTTGACCACGTCCGCTCCGAGGTCGGCCAGCACCATGCAGCAGTAGGGACCGGCCAGGACTCGCGAGAGGTCGAGGACCTTCACGCCTGACAGGGGTCCCGTGAAGGGGCCGGTCGCAGGACACCCGGGGCCTGCCGCCAGGGCGTCGGTCAGGTCGCGGGGCACCGGACCAACCTACTGATCAGGAGAGGCTGATGCGCTCCTCGATGGGGTCCTTGGACCGGGGCCCCGCGGGGTAGGCAGGGACCAGGCGCTTCACCGACGACAGCGGCTCCGCGACGTCCTCCAGCGACTTGCCCTCGGCGTTGACGCCCAGCACCCACGCGACCACACCACCGACGGCCATCACCACGGCACCGAGCAGGTACCCGAGGAACAGCCGGGTGCTGTCCTTGCCGTCGCCGACGAGCGAGCCGTAGATGACCGGCCCGAGCGAGCCGAAGCCCTGCGCGATGGCGAAGAACACCGCGATCGCCTTGGCACGCACCTCGATCGGGAAGATCTCGGACACCGTGAGGTAGGCGGCCGAGGCACCGGCGCTCGCGAAGAAGAAGACGACCGACCAGGCGACCGTCTGCGTGACGGCAGTGAGCGCCCCGGCCTGGAACAGGACAGCGGTGATGCCGAGCAGCAAGGACGAGAGCAGGTAGGTGCCCGCGATCATCCGCCGGCGGCCAAGGCTGTCGAACAGGTGCCCGAGGAGCAGCGGCCCGGCGAGGTTGCCCACGGCGAAGGCGATGAAGTAGTACGGCAGACCGCTGTCAGAGACGCCGTAGAACTGCTTCAGCACCAGGCCGGAGGTGAAGAAGATGGCGTTGTAGAGGAACGACTGCGTGATCATCAGGGTGGCGCCCAGGGTGGCCCGGCGCGGCATCTCCTGGAACAGCACCCTGACCAGGTGCGCGTACCCGAGGTCGGAGGTCGGGGAGATCTCGATGGCCTTGGTCTCGTCGACCTTCGGCAGGTCACCCTCCTTCTCGGAGACCCAGCGCTCCATACGCGCGATCTGCTGCTCGGCCTCGTCCTCCCGGCCCTTCATCATCAGCCAACGCGGGCTCTCGGGGAGGTTGCGGCGGACCAGCAGGATGACCAGTCCGAGCACCGGGCCGATGAGGAAGCCGAGCCGCCAGGCCGTGCCTTCGGCGACGTTGTCGAAGATGACGAGCTGGGCGACGGTCGCGAGCATGGCGCCGCCCCAGTAGGTGCCGTTGACGGCGATGTCGACGCGGCCGCGGAAGCGGGCCGGCATCATCTCGTCGATCGCCGAGTTGATGGCGGCGTACTCGCCTCCGATGCCGATGCCGGCGACGAACCTGGTGAGGTACAGGTACGTCACCCAGCCGGGCCCGCTGCCGTTGGTGAAGGCGGTCAGGCCACTGCCCACGAGGTAGATGCCGAGCGTGACCATGAACAGGTTCCGGCGGCCGAGGCGGTCGGAGAGCTTGCCGAAGGCCAAGGCCCCGACGACCTCGCCCGCGAGGTAGACCGAGGCCACCGCCCCGACGGCGGTGCCGGACAGTCCCAGTGTCGCCTTGTCGGTCAGCGTCGGTACGACGATGGCGGCGATCTGGATCTCGAGGCCGTCCAGGACCCACGCGACGCCGAGCGCGACGACCATCCTGGTGAAGAACGGTGACCACGGAAGGCGGTCGATGCGGGCGGGGATGAGGGAGCGAATCGTCCCTGTGGTGGGTGCTGACGCCGTTGTCATGACCGGTCACGTACCCTTCTGCGATCCGAGGGAACCTAGGCTGATCGCGTGGCGATCGATCCAGCAGCCCTGTCCCCGGCGGCCCTGCAGTTCCTGGTGGAGCGGCACCTCGCGACCCTGACGACCCTGCGGCCGGACGGGTCACCGCACGTCGTGGCCGTGGGCTTCACGTGGGACGACGAGGCCGGGCTGGCGCGCGTCATCACCGACGGCGGCTCCCGCAAGGCGGCCCACGTGGCAGCCGGTTCGCGCGCCGTGGTGGCCCAGGTGGACGGTCCGAGGTGGATGTCCCTCGAGGGCCCGGCAGTCGTGTCGGGCGCCCCGGATCGGGTGGCCGATGCCGTCGGTCGCTACGCGGCGCGCTACCGGGTCCCGCGGGACAACCCCACCAGGGTGGTCATCGAGATCGCGGTCGACCGTGCGCTGGGCTCGTCGACAGTGCGCTAGTCCGCCACGTGGTGGCGGCCCTCCCACGGCGTGCTGAGCACCACGGTCGTGCGACTGCTCACCTGCGCCGCAGACCGGATCTCCTGCAGGAGCACCTCGAGCTCGGCCGGTCCGGGGACGCGGACCTTGAGGATGTAGCTCTCGTCGCCCGCGACGCTGTGGCAGGCCTCGATCTGCGTGATGTGCTGCAGCCGCTCCGGTGCGTCGTCCGGTGCTGCGGGGTCGGTCGGCTTGATCGACACGAACGCGGTGAGCGGCGCGCCTGCCGCGACGGGGTCGACCTGCGCCCCGTACCCGTGGATGGCGCCTCGCTGCTCGAGCCGCCGTACTCGCTGGTGGACCGCACTGGTCGACAGACCGGTGTCCTTGGCCAGGTCGGTGTAGCTGCGCCGACCGTCGGCGGCCAGCAGCTGCAGGAGCTGGCGGTCGACGCCGTCGTAGTCGCTCACGGGCGGGTCAACGAGCGTCCGATGACGATGCGCTGAACATGGTTGGTGCCCTCGATGATCTGCATGTCCTTGTCCTCGCGGAAGTAGCGCTCCGCTGCG